>NZ_CEXQWX010000133.1:0-17124 GCF_982718395.1 Carboxylicivirga sp. | reverse complement strand
AGAGAACATTGCAATTCCATTTTTATAATCAAACGGACCCGGCATTGCCAAACCTATACCGGCTATCTCTTCCTTCGCCATTTCTGACAGGCATGGTTGCAATAGCTGAATAAAAGAAGTAACAATCTCATCGGCACTTCCGCCGTTGTTAATTTCCATTGACTTTAAACTGTCTTTAACCAGTTTTTTATTATTTAAATCATAGGATTTACAGCTGATATGACTACCGCCAACATCTACTCCTATAGCTATTTGTTTTTTCTGTGCCGTCATTTTTTACCGGGTTATTGTAATTGAATAAGTAAACTTCTCTGCATTATAAAAACCAATGTTGTATTCAATAGGACGACCACCCGGATCGGACACAAAACGTTCACGTACCAGAACAGGCTCACCTTTTTTAATTGATAATCGATCAGCTGTAATCTTTGATGCTGACTTGGCTCTTATCTTCTCATTTGAAGTTGTTGGTATAATGTGGTAATCATTTTCAAGAATTTCATACAAGGGTCTTGTAAAATCCTCATCTGTCTTCAGTTCGATTCTTGGATGAAAATAGCTTTCAAAATAAACGAAAGGTCCTTCTTTACTGCCTCTTAAACGACTCAAACAAATTAATTCAGCACCTTCATCAACCCCAAGAAAAGAGGCAATTTTCTTACTGGCCGACACTTTTGATACTTTCAATGAATAGTTTTTAAATGCAACATCCTGATCAGACATTTCCTGCGTAAAACTCATCCAGTTATCAAGATTGGTAGTAATGCTCTTTTCAGCTACTTTAGTGCCAATGCCTTTTTTCCTGATCAATAAACCTTCGTATTCAAGTTTGTTGGTTGCCTGTCGAAGTGTGTTTCGAGAGATACCCAGCCTTTTTGCCAAATCAACTTCTTTAGGGAGTAAACCTCCATTCTTATATTCCGGTAATTCAATCATTTGACGAAGCAACTCCTCAACCTGGGCGTGAAGAGGTACAGGGCTGTTATGATCTATTTTCAACTTCATTTGTTCATATGTTTGAACATGCAAGTTTGCAAATATAAATTTGTTTTCAAAATAATTCCATACATGCACAACTAAGTTATCAAGTTCAATATATTACAAATCAACACCTTAAAAAGATTTCAATCACATGTTAATAAAAGTGAAATAGTTTCACTAATAGTTCGTTAGTTTTTAAACATTAGTTTATAACAATCTCTATCGATTAATATCCATTACCATACAACCTCCCACTAAAAGTATAAAGAACTGATAAATTTATACATACACGACTTTAGCGAATTATTGTTTATTTATGCCATCTTGATTTTAAAATTGGTGTTTAATGTTTAATACAAAGTCCGCTAATTTTACCGGCTTCGTCGTATAAAAAACTATATTTGGGTGCTGAATAATAGTTTTATGAAGTTTCCATTAGGTAGTACATTCTGTATCATTTTGATTTCGTTACCATTGCTTCTTGCTGGTCAAAAACAGTTAAGCAATGATATGCTGGGAACGAGCAGCAGAGTGTGTCTTGAGATTGCCGATGAGCAAGAATTAACTCAGGCTTATCAAGATGGTATGACCGCCTTTATTCCATCTAATGGAAGTCAAACTAAATTGGTTAATATTTTTGAAAAGCTGGCCCAACTAAAAGACCAGAAATCTGATTCAGGATGCATTCTCATTAATTTGTATCACAATGCCCGTGAATGGGAAAATGCTGTAAATAAGGCTGGATTAAGCAAATGGATTGTATCACCTGCTAAATACAATAAAAACGATTTGTTTTATTATCAGTTATCCGCAAATGATATATTATCATTTTCTAAGTCTGAGTCAACATCATCCTTTCTCAATTATGGTTTGCTGATCAATTTTGAAACAGACAGCTTGACCAATCAAAAACTTAAAAATGATTTTTTGCTGGCTAATGCAAAAGCGAGTAAAACAATTATCAACGATACAAGTATAAACCGTGATTGGTTAAATCGTTATGAGGATAATTTACACTCCTCTCTTATATACTTATCCGACATTTGGATAACAACTGGTAAACGACCTCATTTTATTCATTGTACGATGGCTGATATTCAATTAGCCAAAGAGTTATGTGTAATCCTTAATTCCACATCTTTTTATTCAGTTCGGTTCAATAAAAATAAAGAACTATTTACACCGGTTCGTAATAAAGAAAATCCAAACTTTCTCGGTGGAGGACGTGGTAGTATTCCTGTTATCAATAATAACCCTTTGCAGTTAACTCCAATGAGTAAGGGTTATCGCTTCTCACCCGACATTTTCAGGTTTACCAATGAGCACAAATGGCAGGAAGTAGTGATTAATTCATTTCCATTGGCAATAAACTATAAACAGATTTCACATTTTCATTTCGATGATTCTCAAATACCTGCTACACCCATTATTGATAATATCTTCTCAACGTCGGAATCTTTATTACTGGAGAACGAACAGCGTGGTAAAGTCTTTGCTTTTAATGGAACAAGTGATTACATCGACTGCGGATCAACCCTGCAAATTGATTTCTCTTCTCCCATTACCATCAGTGCGTGGATTAAGCCGGAAGAAAACCGACAAAACCATAGTATAGTTGGTATGGGAAACAGTTTCTCTATGAAGATCCAACGAAAACAGTTAACCTTTACAAGAGCCGATATTAGTGATACCCGTTTCCCGGGCAATGAGATAAAGCTGAATGAATGGCAGCACGTAGCGATTGTATTCGAGCCTAATGAGCAAATTTCTCTTTATCAGAACGGTCAATTGATTGGCTCAACAGAAGCAACTGAAATACTGGAATCACAACATTCTATACTAATAGGATCAAACCTTTGGGGAGAATATTACAAAGGCTTGATGGATGATTTGCAAATATGGAACAGAGCTTTATCGAGTGACGAAATAAAACGCTTGAGCCAATCCCAATCTGAAATAAACAATGGCTGGATTAAACAAATGGTGATAGCAATTATTACGAGCCTTTTTATTATTGCACTATTAATTGTTTATCGGCGAAGTAAAAAATCCGTTGATCAGGAATCAAAATCTCGGCTTGACGAACCAAGTGCTAAACCTGTTCAAAATATTGAAACCATTAAACCTGTTTCGACGCAGCACCAATCATCTATACTCACTTTTGGCGAATTCAGGATTTTCACCGCTGAAGGCAATAATCTGGTTCCCCAGTTGTCACCCAAAGAGAAACAACTGCTGCTTTATCTGTTGTGGCACAGCATTCGAAATAAGAAAGAAGGTGTTACTTCCCGACAGATGTCCGAGGATTTATGGCCCAACATGTCGGCAGATAAGGCTAAAAACAATCGCAGTACCTATATGCAACGCCTGCGCAAACAATTGACTGAATCAACTGGAATACAGATCAACTATGCCTCCAATAAAAAGTGGTGCCTGGTGATTCCCGATCAATATCATTGCGATCTGCTTATATACAACGATGCTTTGCAAAATTTACAAAGTGACAGGAATGTTGATAATCTTAAAAAAATATTGGATAGTTTAAGTGATGGAAGCTTTCTGCCGGAAACACACAACGATGTCACCGATGTATTTAAGAGCGAAATCGAAAACGAAATTATCATCACGCTGACAAAACCGGAAATTATTTCAATGGCGCAAGATCAGGTAAATATTCTTCCACTATTAACAGCTACCATCCGTAAATATGATCCACTAAACGAAACTGCTCTTTCTTTAGAAATAAACTGGTTTCATAAAATGGGTCATCACGGACGAACACTGGAAACCTACCAACGTTTTTGCCGCGAGTATGAGCTGCTTTTTGGCGAGAAATTTAATACCGAAATGGAGGAATTGATCAATTAAATCGTTCATTACCCATTTTGTTACTCCATTCTTTCATCATATAAACTCCTTCTTTGCGTTCTAATTATAACGCAAAATGAATAACAACAAATCATTACTTCCCTATGCACTTTTGCGAGTGGCAATTGGCTGGTTGTTTTTGCATGAAGGCATCAATAAACTGCTAACTGAAGGATGGACGGCTAAAATGTACCTCACTCAATCAACGGGTCCATTAAAAGGCTTTTTTAGTTGGTTAGCATCAGACTCATCCTTGATGACTATCACTGATTATAGTTTATGTATTCTTCTGGTTGCAGTGGGTACAACACTTATCGTCGGTATTCTGGAACGCTACAGTATTATCATTGGCATTGTTCTCTTACTCATGTTCTACCTGGCTTATCCGCCATTGGGTGACAGCATAAGCCAGCATACCGAAGGTAATTATCTGCTGATCGATAAAAACCTGATAATGGCCATTGCCTTGTTTGTTTGCCTGAAAACCAACTCGGCTGAAGAATATGGGTTGGAACGTATATTGATCAAGAAGTAATCATTAAGTCATCAAATTATGAAACGAAGAGATCTGTTAAAGAGCTTAGCCGGAATTCCTTTTTTGGGGGCATACGGTTATCTTTTATTCGATAAAAATTCACAACAAACAACCATAAACAACCAACCATTTGTCGATTTTTTACAGAAGAGGTTACCGGCTTCTGGTCAACAAAACATACCTCCTATAGGCAGCAAGAAAATCAAGCTGGGTATTATTGGTACAGGCAGTCGTGGCCAATACCTGATGAAGGCACTTGGATTTGTAAAGCCAGAAAATATTGACCGGATGAATGAGCAAGGGCGTCAACTGTTCAATGAGCAAACCAACCTTAACATTGAGATTGCCGCCATTTGTGATTTATATAGTCCGAGAGCCAAAGATGCAGCAAAGGCTGCTGCCAATATTGACCGGCAAGGTTCAATGAGCTTTAAACGTGAGCCGGTGAAGATATATGCGAGCTACAAGCAACTGCTTGCTGATCCTAACATAGATGCTGTGGTAATTGCTACCAGCGATCAATGGCATGCGCCCATCACCATTGAAGCAGCTAAAGCCGGTAAGCATGTGTATTGTGAAAAAGCATTGACCCATAACCTGGAAGACGTTTACAAAGTGCGTGATGCTGTTAAAGCCAATCGTGTGGTTTTTCAACTTGGGCATCAAAACAGACAGGCAGATAACTACATTCGTGCCCGGCAGGTTGTAAAAGCCGGACTACTTGGAAAGGTGAACCTGGTAGAAACATCGACGAATCGTAATTCACCTAATGGTGCCTGGTTGTATAATATTCCGAAAGATGCCAGTGTGCAGAACGTTGATTGGAAGCAATTTGTTGGCAATAGTTCCAAGCCGTTTAATAAAGAACACTTTTTCAGATGGCGACTGTTTTGGGATTATGGCACAGGCTTATCAGGCGATTTGTTAACGCACGAATATGATTGCATCAACCAGGTACTGGAGATTGGAATTCCTGAGAAAGTATCGGCAAGTGGAGGCATTTACCATTGGAAGGACAACCGCGAGGTACCGGATATTTTCCAGGTGATGATGGATTATCCCAATAAAGGCATGTCGGTGATGTACTCGGCTTCATTGGCCAACAGCGCCAGTCGCCCACGCCTTATTATGGGATCTGATGCATCACTTGAAATTGGACGTGATGTGGAATTGAAAGTAGAACCAAGAGCCGACCTGTACAAAGATTTTTTAAAGAAGAAAATTATTAAACCGGGCGAAACGATCAACCTGAACAGCAATTCGGAGATAAAGCTGGATGCCATCAGCTCGGCCACAGAACGCTATTTTGCTTCGCGTGGATTATTATATACATCGCGTAATGGCAAAACAATGGATACCACTCATCTGCATCTGGCCGAATGGCTGCATGCAATACGAAGCGGAGCCAAAACCAGTTGCCATATTGACCGTGCCTTTGATGAAGGCATTGTTGCACAAATGGCCACCCTGTCCTATCGTGAAGGCAAAATGAAATATTGGGATGGGAATAAAGTAGTTTGATTTAGATTTAGAATAACTCCCTAAAAAGCCTCGCTGCAGTAGTCTTTATTGATTGTGTGGCAAGGCTTTTGTTTGTTTTCATGGCGTGATCAATTTGCTTTATCATGACCAAGATTTTTAACGCAGATTATCTATCTGCGCTTGCGATGTTATAATGTTTAGTGTAAAACACGGTCTTACACTGCGTTGAACCAGTAGTCTTCCACTCAGTTTATGATAATAATTTCTTTTCCTTCTATTTCATATTCGACCTCCTTATAACCAATTTCTCCATTTTTAGTAATTGCCTCAACTACCACTACCATCTTTCCTATGTTATCAGCATTATAAAAAGAAACGGATGCCCTTCCTAAACTATCAGTCCTCAATTCCGGTTCCCAGTGTATCAGGGCTCTCAGGTCGGGTTTATGCAAACCCTCTGGCTTCATATTCTCATATTTTGGAGCATAAAATTCACGCGGTGCGGAGAAAACAGGAATTGATTTCTGCATTATTCCTACAGTTTTTTGTACTCCATGAAGCCCTTTACCTGCATAGGTATATATGGCTATTACACTGCCAATTATAGGAGATTCCATTACCGGTGCACCGGGAACGGTCTCCAAGTATAGTTGTAAAAAATTCTTTGCTGACTGTATTATTTCAAAACTCTCGACTTCACTTGTGGGAATGTTCGCAATTAATGAATAGTCTTCTGCTTTTACCGGTATCCCATCAATTACAACAAGTGTAACACCATCACCCGGGCCATAACTCGGGGCGCCAATAACCCTTGCATGCAATTCATTCTTATATCGAACAACTCTTACTTTATCAGAATGGTGGAACATAAGGACACTAAACAGTCCAAATGACCACTTTTCTTCCTTTTCCTTAAGGCTTTTACCACTAATTACTACTTTAGGTTTACCATATTTTTCTATTACTTTTTTGCGCTGAGGAGTGAGTCGATAGCTTGTGATTTCTACCTCATCGATTAAGATATTCCCTGATTGCAGAGGAAATGCATCATCAATTTTGTTCCTTTCTATATCTTTCTCGATAAATACCTGTATAATACTGTCTAATTCTTCCACAATATTAGCAGGACTGAAAGCAACAGGGGGGACTCTTTTTTATCCAGGGTTATTGTGTAGTTCATTTTTTTCCCTGACTTTTTCGAACTTTGAATCAATACATTGATTTTCTGCCCATATTCATCGTTGAGGCTGAAAAAAAATTGCCAATACTGTCTGCAACCTGAGTATAAATTGATTTATCTTCCCCAAAGGTTACCATGGTAAGTTCTGCCTGTTTTTTCTTTTTTGTCGAAAAAGCACTACTTACCTGCCCTGAAACTGTAAGATTAGTTTCTGGTTTAAAAAGCATTGTTTTGTGTTTTTTAGAATAATTGTACTTCCTCCATCCCTGGGTAAGCATTAATGCATCTACATCGCCGTGCAGAATGCTATCGTTTCTGAAATAAAAACCAGGATTCTCAATATCTCCTTTTAATTCAGAATCGAGTAAGAAGTAAGATAAAATATTCTGACGCCTTGTTTGCAAATCTCCCAGTTGTTTCTTGTTTATTACAAGTAAAGACACGCTGGCATCCACTGGATTACCATCTGCATTATTGACTTCAATTTCCAAGTTCGTTAATTCTCGCTTGGTGTAAACAGTTTTATCGCATCTGAGATCAATCTTAACTCTAGATTCAGGTTTTTCATTAAAAAAGAGTCGTTCTGCAAGTGGATTCATCGAATTATCCATCATGGTACATGCTATTATTCCTTCAGGAAGATTTTCCCTGAGTATGGAGAATAGCTGAATTCCTTCTTCCAGAGCTACTTTATTGGTGTGAAAATCTACCCCTCTAAAAGAGAAATTTAAATATATACTGTCATTCTCCAGGTAATTAGAAAAGGCAGTTAAAAGTATTTTATCTCCCTGCCTTTCGATTGATAAAATATTTCCGCGTGAAGCAATTGAAGGTAAAGGATATAATAATAGGTTGTTTTCATCTGATTCAGATATCAATTGGGCAATACTTCCGTGTACTGTCTGCTCTGTTTAAAATAAAGCTTCCCATTCCAAGCACATTGCTTTTAAAAGCACTTATAACTGAGTCCTTATCGTCAACAATAATACCTTGTACTATTTTTCCTTGCCCATTGGCATCTAATGCCTTAAACCCAACCTTGCTTGGTAAGCCATGCACCATCTCGCCACTTTCAGGTAAAAACTGCAAATCGGTATAATCTTTATCTATGACAATGGTTGTAGTGTGTTTTTTATTGTTGACGGTTTGCATTTGCAGAGTAGCAAACTGGCTTTCATCTGTAAACCAATAATCAAGTTGATACTTATTGTCTTTCTCTTTTTTTAGATAAAGGGAATCCACTTGATTATCAAGAGTAACAAAAATCTTGAGTTTGTTTTTATGCAATTCATCTATTTCAGATGGATAAAAATAGGCTTGTAAACGATTTTCGTTCGTATTGTCCTTTATCAGTTTTACATTTCTTATTGGTTTATACTCTTTTTCAGCTTCTTTGGAGGCAAAAACATGAATATATTCCTTAAAGAAAAAGTCGTTTCCAAAATTTTTGTTCCAATTGGTATAGGCTCTAATGAGGTATCTTCCCTCATTAAGCAATTTGTCCAAATAGAAAAAACTTTGCCCAATACCATCTTCAATTTTAATTATTTTTTTTCAAGAATGTCTTCATTCGGGTTTATTAATTCAACATATAATACTCCGCTTAATGAAGACGGCACATGGCTAAATGCACTTAAAACAATTGATTTAAACCATACCATGCTCCCTGTTGTATATACTTTCTTGTCTAACTGCAGGTACACTTTTTCTGCTATTAAAGCATTTGATTGAATGCTCTTATTGTTCTGTCCCTTAGCATATAAAGATAATAAGAACAACAAATAAGCAATTAATAAAATAATTTGCATCAATCTTATCCGGGAAGTTTTCAGGCTTTTATATTCTTTCTGATAGAGTTCGTTTTTTCTCATTCGTACCATTAATTTTTATCTCATTTCATGGCGACAATGATCAAGTAAGATTAGTATAACTGGAACTTCCACTGAGCACGATATTAAACTTTACTTTGTTAAAAGCTAGCTTTATCTTCAAATAATTCTTTAAGTTTCTTTTTCAAATTATCGCCCCTTATATATCGAGCAATAATTTCTCCATTTTCATCAATCAAAAAATTATCTGGTAATGAACGTACCCCATAAATCATTGCCGCTTCGTTATTTGAACCTTTTAAATCACTAACATTTTCCCAAGGAAGACTATCCGCTTCAATGGCTTTCAGCCACTTTCCCTTTTCAGAATCCAATGATATACCAACAATAACAAATCCTTTATTTTTATACAATTCATACTGTTTAACCAACTTAGGATTTTCTGCTCTACAAGGTCCACATGAAGAAGACCAAAATTCCAACAATGTATATTTCCCCATCATATCAGAAAGTTTAACTGCACTGCCATTAGAATTGTTTTGCTCAAAGTCAATATATTTTTCTCCAACTTCTGGATTTTTATTTAACTTGATAAAATGTTCTATTGATTCTGCTTCCTCTGTTAATTGTAATTCTTTACTCAAAATGAAAAGTAATTTACCCGCTTCTTTTCCTCCTAATTTTTCCATGGACAAATTTAAACGAACAAGACTTTCATATGAGCTGGGATAGTCCTTTATGAATCTCTTGTTAATAGCTATTTCTATATCTTCCATTTTCTCATAAATACTAAAAAGAGAGTCTCTATTACTATCGGTTACCATTCTGCCAATCCTTTTCATTTCCTTGAAAATAGAATCTTTTCTCTCTAAAAGTAGTTCCGCTTCCTTTTGTGTTTTAGAACCTATTACTTTGCTACTGTTAAAAAAACCTTTTTCACCCTCAATATCAATTCTTTGATTTTCCAACCAGAACATTTTATTATCTCTGGTGCTTTCTATTCTTAACATGGCTAGTCTTGGTCTTTCAACTTTTCCTATAAATTGAAATTTTTCACCGATTATGATTGTTGAATCAACAACAACCTCTGTCTTCGGATAAAAATACATTACAACCTTTGTACTATCAGGTATATTTCGAATAACTGCATTTACTGCATAGCCGCCTATTGAATGATTATTCCGACATGAAGTTAATACTGATAATATTAAAATAATTAGTCCGATATATTTCATAATTGTTTGTTCTATTGGTAATAGTTTGGTGCAAGTTTTTGTAGCGGTTTTTTCAGAGTGGTTTTCTGTCCGAAGGACTGGAAAATCAATGTGAGAATCTGGTCAATGCACACCACCAACCCCTCTATGCAATTTGCACATTGTTATGGCAGGTTTTTTATTGTTTCCCAGTCTTAAAAGTCACCCATTTTTTCGCATCTATGAATCTGATAAATTCAGATTCTCCTTTCTCCTTAATTATTTCTATTCCTTTTCTACGGTTTGTTCTCGTAATGAATTGACCAAACCGAATCATTAATGGATTATAAATCTTACAGTCTTTTACCGAGCTAAATTCATTACAGTCGGCACAAGTACTAATTCCTTTTTCTATGCAACATGGTCTTACTTTACACGCTTTGTAACCGACCGCACATTTGGGATTATCCCCTTTGCAACCCAAACATTCTCCCTTTTCAAATTTTGAACAAGCTCCGCAGTAGAAGCCACAATAAGAAATCAGCTTATTATCTAATATGTAATTCGGCATTTTCCATTGGTTAATTATTTAGCTTTATATCAGTAATATTTCATATCATTCCTTTGTAATGATATTTAATTGGTTACAAAGCAATTATAAATCCATTAAATGAATTTTTGATTATACAGGAGTGATTATTCAATACATAAGTGTAAACATCATTTGCTTAATTCGAACTCTAATCGAGTAATTCTTGTTTAAATCTTAATTCAATTCCTTGTTCAAGTCGTAAACCAACAATGTATGTTGAAGCATATGTGGTAAGTTTAGTTAATATTTCTTCCTTAAAGCTAGCATAAAAATCTAATAATAAACAATACTATTGATAGACACTGATTTATCAACAACCTTAAAACCAGATGTATCATACTCATTGCTACTTTGCCGTAATGTAAGACAATTGGCATAAAAAAGCCTGTCAGTAACTATACCAACAGGCCTGAATATTTTTATTAAAGACCGTTACTTCATCTCCTTTAAGTACTTGTAAAACTCACTATCGGTTGATAAAATAATATGCGTTTGTCCATCAAAGGTCTTTTCGTAGGCTTCCATCGATTTCAAAAAGCTATACAGCTGACGGGCCTGAGGCGTTTTATTATAAGCGGATGCATAAATGGCTGCTGCTTCAGCATCGGCATCACCCTTTATCTCTTCTGCTGTTTTATAGGCTTCGGAAACAATAGTTTTTAGTTCGCGATCTTTTTCTCCATTGATACGTGATGCTTCTCCCTGTCCTTCCGACTTAAATTTATCGGCAATTCGATAACGTTCACTTTTCATTCGTTCATAAACCTGAGTCTCAACATCTTTGTCGTAGTTAATCCGTTTGAAACGAAAATCCAAAATAGCAATTCCTAATTCCTTGGCTTGCTCATTCGATGCTTTTTGGATCATCTCCTGAATCTTGTCACGACCAACACTAATGGCCATTAAACTGTCCACGATCATCTCACCTGCAATTCCAGCTGATTGTGGTGTCCGATTGCTTGAGCGAACCGCCTCTTCAATATTGTGCTTGGCAATATAGTTACGGGTTTCTCCATCCAATATATCATCCAATCGCGAGTATGCGCTCCGCTCGTTAGTCATCCGCTTATAAAACTGTAACGGATCAGTAATTTGCCAGCGTGCGTAAGTATCTACGAATATGAATTTCTTATCTTTTGTAGGTACCTGATTCGGATCGCCATCCCATTCCAGATAGCGCTTATCAAAGAAATGTGTTGTATGTATAAATGGCATTTTGAATTTTAAACCCGGTGTTGTTATTGCGTCTCCAACAGGTTTACCAAACTGCGTGACAACAACCTGTTCTGTTTCGTCAACAATATAAGCCCCCTGTGAAAATAAAAATAAGGCGATGGCTCCCAGAATGATAACTATAATTGTCTTCTTATTGTCCATTACTTGCTGTTTTTTGTTGTGAAAGTTGCATTTGTAAAAGAGGCAAAACACTATTGCCATTCTGGTCGGTAACAATTTTCTGTCCTAAACGCGGCATTACGTCTTCCATGGTCTCCAAATAAATACGACGACGTGTTACTTCGGGTGCTTTAATATATTCCTTATATAAAGCATTGAAACGTGCCACGTCACCTTTCGCATTATTAACACGCTCAGTTGCATAACCTTCGGCCATTTGAATGGTTTCCTGTGCCTGTCCGGCTGCTTTTGGAATGACCTTATTATATTCTGCTTCGGCCTTATTGATCAATGTCTTCTTTTCCTGTTGCGCCTCATTTACTGCATTAAATGCAGCTTTAACCGGTTCCGGCGGATTGACATCCTGAAGAACCACCTGTTCAATTTTCACTCCAAGAGAATATTCCCTGCAAACCTGTTGCATTAGTTCCTGCAACCTGGAGCTGATTTCTGAACGACCAACGGTTAATACCTCATTAACGGTTCTATCTCCTACTATCTGACGCATGGCTGATTCCGAAATATCCCTTAAAGTCACTTCCGGGTTACGCACCTTAAATAAGTAGTTATATGGGTTGTCGATACGATACTGAACCACCCATTCTACATCAGCCAGATTCAGATCACCCGTTAGCATAAGAGCTTCGTCAACACCGCCGCCCTTGCGGGTATACGATGATCGCACACCTGCGCTCGTTGTGCGGAATCCGAATTCCATTTTCTGCTGACGTTCAACCGCAACTTTATAAACGGATTCTGCTAATGGAATTTTGTAATTAAGGCCTGGTTCAACAGTTCTGACGTATTTACCAAATCGAACAATGACCCCAACTTCTTCGGGATCAACCGTAAAAAAAGCCGACCACAGAATAACGGCAATAAAGACCATTAATCCGACCGACCTGAAATTCTTCAATAACTTATCAAGTAAGCCATTGGATGAATTGAGATTAAACTGCTTTGATGTCATATGAATTAAATAAGAGTGAATGTACGTATCGAGAGCTTACAAATAAAATATAAGTGAAGGTCATCACTCAAAAATAACACAAAAAAGGGGTTAACAAAAGGAATCAATTAAATAAGCCCGACATAATTGCCGGGCTATGTTCAAATATTTTAAAGACACTCATTATTCATGATCCACATTTTTCATTGTTAAGGTTATTGGATAGGTCTTACGCAAATTCTTTTGTTGCGCATCCGATAAATTATCATAGTCTAATCCTTTTTTAGAGGCCAACTCCTTACGCAAATTCCAAATGGTTGAATAAACAGCATCAATGGTAAGGATATAATCATTATAGCTGGTATTGTCAGCATACTCGTATAACAGAACATATTTCTTATGGTCCACCACATGCTGACGCAGTTTCTTACATAAGGCCTTATAGTTTCTTGCATCTTTAGCTTTAATAGTAAACAAATCGATGCCCATCTCACGTAAATCGTCTGGCTCAACCATTTTAGCATCCTTAGGCGGTAATAGGTTAAGCAATGCCATTTTATCACCTTTTTTACCATTTGCTTCTTTTGCCTTTGCTGCATATGCAATTTTCAGAAGGTGATTTTCACGTAATGCATGCTTGATCTTATCAACATCTTCCATATGGATTGCTTTATCAATCTCCAACAACACAGATGTTTTAGGGCCTGATTTACCCTGATTTCCCTTTTTAGCAAAAAAAGCCTCCAGCCTATTAATATCAACCCGCTTTCCATCAATAAAGAAACCATCTTCACTAAGCAACATGCTATAACTAATATAATCGTAGTTAAAGCGCTTAACAGCTGTTGCAGTTGGTACTTCAACAGCCTGCAATGCACCGTCCATTGCTACATAGACACTATCTCCCGATGACCGAACAAATTCAGATGGCTGATCATCGAACCACACAAGCAAGTGATCTTCTTTCAAACTATATTTCAGTTTTGAACGCTTACCGTCTTTTTCAAGTAGAAATACATTGTTGTTTATTCTACAATTATATATATCAATGGTCATGGAGTTTTCTTCATCTATAACAATAAAGGAAGCTTTGTCATTCTTGAATTCCAAGAGTTGGTTTTGATTGACTTTTTTATTCACCGCAATCCAGGATCCAATAATTGTTTCATCTTCTAAATTCATTTGATCAGGCACTCTACCCGTCATATTGGCAAAAAAGAAGAATGCAAAAGTTAACATGGGGATGACCAACAACGCTTTTAATTTAGCACGGTTTCCTGATTTTATTTTATTCATCATGGCTATTCGTTTTTTAATTGACAATAAATTAAAATTATTGACCAGCTCTACTGAGCGAATGCTGATTAACTGACTCAGTAATAGAGACTGATAATCGAATAATTCATGCCCCTGGTCAATCACTTGCCTGTCGGCAATATACTCATGACATGTTTTAATCGATTTCTGTATGCGCCATGTAAGCGGATTAAACCATTGAAAAATTGTAATTACATGTGCCAATAGTAAATCCACTGTATGTTTATGCTGCACATGAACTTTTTCGTGTGCCAATACTTGCTCATATTCTTCTTGCTTCAACGTCTTCTTGTTGACAAACACCCACTTCATAAAAGAAAAGGATGGTAAGTCTTCAGTGATTAAGACAATCGATATTCCATCTTTTTCAAGCACCTTATTCTTTCGAATAATCGATAGCAGGTTATAAAATAATATCAACAAGCGGATTGAAAAAAAGAGCACTCCTCCAATGTAAATATAGAATAGTATTGCTGACCAACTAAAAGAAGAACTTCCGGATTTAGCTATCAATTGATGATTCCTTTGCCCTGATAATGTTTGACCGACTTCATCAGAAACTTCAAAATCAGGCTCGGTCATTAGAATTAACTCCTCATAATAGTTTCGAAAATGACTTATTTTCTCTGCTGTTTCAGTTACATAGGTAGTTGAATCCCTTGGCAGATCAATTGATGTGAGTGGCAATACCAGTGCCACCAACAATGAAGCAACCAAATATATGCGATTAAACGTAAAATATGTCTCCTTTCGGAAAAAGGCTATATAACCAAGGTAAAAGAGGCTTAAACACAAACCACTTTCAAACAGATAGATGAGGAACCGACTCATTTTTTCTTCTTTTTAAGTTCTTCAAGCATTTTTATTGCTTCATTAACTTCTTCAATTTTAAGGTTCTTATTTTCAGAAAAGAAATTAACGACTTGCGAGAAGGAGTTATTAAAATAACCTTTTACCAGATTTCCCATTTGGCTTTTCCGATACTCATCTTTACTGATTAAAGGATAATATTCGTATGTACTTCCATACTTAGTAAAACCAACTATCTCCTTTTTTACCAATACCCGCACAATCGTTGAAACACTATTATACGGTGGCTTTGGTTCTGGCATCAGCTCAATTATATCTTTAATAAAACCTTTCTCAAGCTCCCAAAGAAACTTCATGATCTTCTCTTCTGCTTTTGTTAAAGTTATCATTGTCATACTAAGTTAGTTAATCAGCAATTCAAACCTACAACTTAATTTTAAGTTTATCAACTTATTTTTAAATATCTCGACTTATTAATAAGTTTTGCATCACATAATACTAAAGAAAACCAGTCATTTAACAGACCTGAATAAATTTTACTTTTTTTTCTAAATGATGTAAGGTTCTGACAGGACAGCCGTCTAAGGGGATAAATTAACACTAAAACATCTTTTACTATGAAACGAACATACCACACAATCACCACATTCACCAAGTCAATCATTCTAAGTAGTTTTTTAATGATTGGAATGATCAGTTGCAGCGATTCAGATGATAGCATGAGCGATATGATGAATCCGGATGATCCCAATGAAATGAAGGATATGAATGCCAAATCGGCACCTGATTTTTCTTTGGAAGCATTGGATGGCTCAACAGTATCTTTAAGTGATTTTGAAAATAAAGTACTGGTTATGTTCTTCTTCGGAAATTCATGCCCGTCATGTAAAGCAGCAGCTCCCAAAGTTCAAACTGATATAGCGGATGCTTTTGCTTCCAACGCTAATGTGGCAATTATTGGTCTTGACCAATGGAATGGAAACAGTAATTCGGTGCAAGGATTTAAGAATACAACCGGTGTCAACTTTCCTCTTCTGCTAAATGCTTCATCTGTTGCTTCAGCATACAATACAACTTATGATCGCCTTATTGTTGTTGATCAGGAAGGCCTCATCAAATTTAAGGGAACGCAGGGCGCATCTAATGACATTAGTGCAGTTGTTAACAAGGTTAAGGATTTACTATGATGAATCAAATTCGTTTAACGTTGTTCCTTTTTCTTGGACTGGGTGTACTAATGCCATCATCTGCGCAAAAGGTTTATAATTTCGGGTTGGAAGATCTGGATGGTGAGTGGCATGAATTTGAAGAATTGCGAGGCGATGAACTTACCATTATTGACTTTTGGGCTTCCTGGTGTAAACCTTGTATGAAATCAATGCCTAAAATAGATGACATATACAAGTCTTATAAAACAGATGGTCTCAACGTAATTAGCATCAATACCGATGGTCCAAGAAGCATTTCAAAGGTATTACCATTATCGCAAACACTTAATATTAGCTATCCCGTATTGTCTGATATAAATAATGAAGTTAGCGAAGAGTTAAATGTTTCGGTGTTGCCAACCTTATTATTGGTTGATAAAAAAGGCCAAATCATATGGCGACACGAAGGTTGGTCGGCAGGCGATGAAAAGGAAATTGAAGCATACGTAAAAAAGAGCATACAATGAAACAATTGCTAATCCTCACTTTATTGTTCACATTGGTATGTTTGGATTCGAAAGCTCAACTCAGCGGAACAAGTTTAATGGAGTACCAGTATGGTCAACTTCCCGGTGCCAACGAATCATCTTTTAACGCCTTGTATAATAAAATTAACCTGAACTATCGATACAACAATTTAAAGATAAAAGCAGGTGCTCAATATTTCCTTTCTCCATATGGAGATCGGAACTATATCGAACCGGGTTGGTTAGGCATTAATTATCGAAACAAGGGTTGGGAGTTTAATGCCGGAAATTTCAATGAAACCATCGGGAGGGGTATCC
>NZ_CEXQWX010000132.1:0-17252 GCF_982718395.1 Carboxylicivirga sp. | reverse complement strand
ATCATTAGACGTAGCACCATAATATGGCGACTTGGCAACCATTTCATCTAATTCTTCCTGAGAATAGTTCTTAGCTGTTTCGTAACCGTTAGCTTCCATCCAGGTCACAAATTTGTGGTGGAATACGGTATATTCTTCCCAACTATCACCCACTTCATCGACAAAGTCCACACGTACTTCAGGGTCATTTGGATTCACCTTGCGACGACGTTTATATACTGGCAGGAATACAGGTTCTATTCCAGATGTGGTTTGTGTCATTAAACTGGTTGTGCCCGTTGGTGCAATTGTTAATGCTGCAATATTACGACGACCATGCTTTTTCATGTTCTCTGCCAATTTAGGATCAGCTTCAAACAATCGGTTGATAAATGGATTATTGGCTTCCTTTTTAGCATCAAAAATCGGGAAAGCACCACGATCCTTAGCCAATGCAACTGAAGAGCTATAAGCAGCCAACGCAAGATTTTTGTGAACTTCTATTGAGAAATCAACGGCAACATCGCTACCGTATTGAAGATTTAGAGCTGCAAGCATGTCTCCTTCAGCGGTAATACCAACACCTGTACGACGTCCTTCTTCTGCTTTTTTGCGGATATTCTCCCAAAGTTCGCGCTCAACACGCTTTACAACAGCACTTTCCGGATCAGACTTGATTTTAGTTAAGATACCATCAATCTTTTCCAATTCTAGATCAATAATGTCATCCATTATTCGTTGGGCATATCCAGCATGCTCACGGAATAAATCGAAGTTAAATTTAGCTTCAGATGTAAATGGATTGTCAACGTATGAATATAAGTTTAATGCGATCAAACGACAGCTGTCATAAGGACATAATGGAATCTCGCCACATGGATTGGTAGAAACAGTCCTATACCCAAGATCGGCGTAACAGTCAGGCACAGATTCTTTTATAATAGTATCCCAGAACAAAATCCCCGGCTCAGCTGACCTCCATGCATTATGAACAATTTTTGACCACAAAGCTCCTGCATCAATTTCAGTTGTATATTTTGGTTTTTTTGCTCCAACCGGATAATGTTGCGTATAGTTTTCTCCATCAACAACAGCTTGCATAAACTCGTCGTCGATCTTAACAGATACGTTCGCTCCCGTCACCTTACCTTGCTCCATCTTTGCATCAATGAACGATTCTGAGTCTGGATGCTTTATCGACACACTTAGCATTAATGCACCCCTTCGTCCATCCTGCGCCACCTCACGAGTTGAATTACTGAAACGTTCCATAAACGGAACAATTCCAGTGGATGTTAAAGCTGAGTTCTTAACTGGTGAACCTTTAGGGCGGATATGTGATAAATCGTGACCCACTCCTCCACGACGCTTCATTAACTGCACCTGTTCCTGATCCACCTTCATAATCCCACCGTAAGAATCCGAAGGGCCATCATCACCAATTACAAAACAGTTGGATAAAGAAGCAATTTGATAATCATTTCCAATACCCGACATTGGACCACCTTGCGGAACAATATATTTGAAGTTTTTCAATAAATCATATAGTTTGGTCACAGACATTGGGTTAGGATACTTCTCCTCTATCCTTGCAATTTCACGAGCAAGGCGCCAATGCATTTCATCAGGATTAAGCTCATAAATATTACCATCCGAATCTTTCAATGCGTATTTATTAACCCATACGCGCGCTGCTAACTCATCACCCTGAAAATATTCCAGGGAAGCGTTAAAAGCTTCATCGTATGTATACGTTTTTCTCACATTCTCTGTTTTTAGGTCGATTTCTTTAACAGCCATCTGCTCGCAAAAATTTAAGACGTTGATAAATTGGTATTTAATGTTATTCAGTTCCCTTTTTTATGTGATTGCAAGTTAAGAAAGCTTGCTTCTTTGAGCAAACAATAGTTTTCAACACCAACCAAAAGTTGTCCAAAAAATTTTATTAAAATGCTGTCTTAATGATAGTTAACATTACTTGACACACAACAAAGTTATCCAAAACGAAATTTTTATCAACACTTTAATAAATTAACATTTCTAATATTGTAAATCTCAAAACCCTTGAAACAACAAGAAATTAAACCCTATAGCGTTAAAACCATTGAATAAAACCATCTGAAAACGACACTTAAAATCCAAAATTTGGAATGTTATCAACACGTAGTTAAGAAGAAAAATTAAAAAAGCTGAAGGCGAGTGCCTTCAGCTTTTTCTTGCCATATAACAATTGATTTTTATTAACTAAAACACCTCATCCATAATCAACCGGGTTGCACCACACATACTATCGACGTATTGTTTTGAATTACCAGATGATTCTTTCATCAAGCCTTCATTCGACCATAAAGCATCTATTTGTTGGTTAAATTCATTGGTATTCTTAACAGAAAAACCACCACCTAAGTCAATTAAATCTCGTGCTTCTTTAAACTTTCTATAATTTGGTCCGAACAACACAGGCATTCCATAGGTTGCAGCTTCAAGTGTATTATGTATCCCAACACCAAATCCTCCACCAATATATGCCACTTGTCCATATTTATAGATGGATGATAACATTCCGATAGTATCCACAATTAACACCTGTGCTGTTGCAGGATCTTTTATAGGTTCGGTATACTTAAAGTACGAAACCTTAAGCTTTGATTCTATTTGTTGAATATGTTCCTGGTGTATTTCATGTGGCGCTATAATCAGCTTGACATCTGAGTTTATATCTTGGATATAATCGATTAAAATATCTTCGTCGGGAGCCCAGGTACTCCCTGCAACAATCACCTGCTTACTATCCCCCGTAAATTGTTCAACCAGATTAAAGTCCTTTGATTCATTTGCGATGTCACGCACTCGATCAAATCGCGTATCGCCGGCAACGGAGTAATTATTGAATCCAACATTCCTCAGCAGATCAGCAGATAATTCGTCCTGCACATAGAACCTATTGAAAGTTTTCAACATCCTTCTAAACCAAGATCCATACCATTTAAAGAAAGTTTGTTCTTTACGGAATATCATCGACACACCATAAACTGGTATCTGACATCTGGTTAGTTCCATCAAAAAATGATACCAGAACTCATATTTGATAAAGAAAGCCTTCTCAGGTTTAATTGTATTTATAAAATCAATTGCATTACTTTTTGTATCTGCCGGAATATAGAACACATAATCTGCCAAAGGAAATTTTTTCCTTACTTCATAGCCAGAAGGTGAGAAAAAGGTCAGTACCACCTTGTAATCGGGATGTGACTCCTTTATCTTTTCAATTATAGGTCTTCCCTGTTCGAACTCACCTAAACTCGCGGCATGAATCCATACAACCTTCCCATCCAGCTTTAGCCCTTTTAACCGCTTCGAAGTTTCTTTGCGACCTTCACTCAACAACTTCGCTTTTTTATTAAAAGGTGAAACTGCTTTTATCAGTAATGAATAAGCAGCAATACCGATATTATATAGTAATGTCATATTTTAAATTTTGGGCAAAGATAGTTGTTTCAAGAAAACTCATCAGATGACTATTAAAACGAATTCGATGGTCATCTGAAGAGTAAAAAAAAACCTGCTAACTTTCGCTAACAGGCTTTGGTATATTTTCAGGATAATCGATTATCCACGGATGGCTTTAACTCCTGGCAATTCTTTTCCTTCCAGGAACTCAAGAGAAGCTCCACCTCCTGTTGAGATGTGGCTCATTTTACCAGCTAAACCACTCTTATTAACAGCGGCAACAGAATCACCACCACCAATAATAGACACAGCTGAGGAATCAGCTACCGCTTGGCAAACTCCGAAAGTTCCTTTAGAGAAATTAGGCATCTCGAAACATCCCATAGGACCATTCCATACAACTGTTTTAGCACCTGCAATTTCAGCAGCATAAGCAGCTGTAGTTTTAGCTCCAACATCTAATGCCATACGACCTTCAGGAATATCATTACCAACCTCCATGATGTCAGCATCATCAGCAAACTTATCAGCAGCCAGATTATCAACAGGTAACATGAAATTTACTCCGTTCTTCTCTGCATCAACCAAAATTTGCTTTGCAGTTTCAACCAAGTCTTCTTCAACTAATGAATTACCAACATTATGACCTTGAGCTTTTAAGAAAGTATATGCCATACCACCACCGATTAAGATGGTATCAACCTTGGTGATTAATGACTTCAACACTTCTAATTTACCTGAAACCTTTGCGCCTCCCACAATCGCAACAAATGGTTTCTCTGCATTTTCAACAGTATCACCTAAGAATTTGATTTCTTTATCCAGTAAATAACCTGCCATCTTCTCTTCCATGAATTGAGCGATGATAGTTGTAGAAGCATGTGCACGGTGTGCAGTACCAAATGCATCGTTTACATAAACATCCGCCAACTCAGACAGTTGCTTCGCAAACCCTTCGTCACCCTTGGTTTCTTCATTGTGGAAACGTAAGTTCTCTAATAACAATACTTCACCTGCTTTAAGATCTGAAGCCATTGATTTAACCTCATCACCAATACAATCCGGTGCAAATTTTACATCAACACCTAGTGTAGCAGAAAGATGTGCTACAATATGCTTTAATGAGAACTCTTCCTTGGCCTCTCCCTTTGGACGACCTAAGTGAGACATTAAGATCACGGCACCACCATCGGCCAATACTTTCTTAATAGTTGGCACAGCAGCACGAATTCGTGTATCGTCTGTAATTTCAAACTTATCATTTAAAGGCACGTTAAAATCCACACGGATTATTGCCTTTTTTCCTGCGAAGTTAAAACTGTCTATTGCAGCCATTTGCGTATTGATTTTTATAATTCAACAATGAGCCGCAAAGATAAGAAATTATAAGTGGTATTGTGACAAAAATCAGTCTTTCAATTGCAATTTAAAATTCTTTAACGAAGAATTGTTTTGAATAAAAAGTCTCAGTAAAAACTCATTATCATTCAAAACTATTACACCAACCAATAATCATTAATATCCAGGCCCTTACCAACTGTTAAAAACCAACCATTTAGCAAATCCCGTCTATTATACACCATAGGTTCTTTAGTTTGCCAATCATATAACTTACCTCCAGCTGCTTCTACAACAGCCTGCCCTGCCGCTGTATCCCATTCCATTGTTGGTCCCAAACGTGGATAAATGCTCGCCACTCCTTCAGCCACCAGACACATTTTTAACGAACTGCCTCTTGATACTATATCAACAGTCCCTTCTCGTTCTTTTAGCACGTTTATATACGACTCTGTTTCTTTTGAAAAATGACTAATACTGGCAACAGCAGTCATAGTTTTAGGAGTTCCTGTTGGCAGTAGTTCCGATTTTAAATTTGAACTAATTTCTGTTACCCCTTGTTTTTGCCAGTCATCAGGCAAAACAGCTTTATATGCACCTGACTCATCCCCCCAATACAACCATCCTATATAAGGTGCAAAGACAATACCCATTACTGGCCTTCGCCTCTCAACAAGAGCAATATTAACAGTAAACTCGCCGCTTCTTTTAATAAACTCTTTAGTTCCATCTAAAGGATCAACGATCCAAAGTTGCTCCCAGTCTTTTCTTTCACTATAGGCTAACTCAACTCCTTCTTCACTCAAAACCGGAATACCACTTTGCTCTAGAGCATTATCGATTACCTGATGACTCTTTAGATCAGCTTCTGTCAATGGTGAATCATCACTTTTTATGCGAATATTAAAATCACTAGAGTTATAAACTTTAAGAACCTCTCTCCCCGCTTCCAGTGCTGCTTCTAGTGCTATTATTGTAAGTTTATTCATGTGTTTAAAATTTGCTTTTCAGTTGTCACATGGAACTCACCATACTAGTCATTACCCTGTGTGAGAAAATCTTTCTCATGTTTCGTTTCATCTGATTAATTTTATTTTTCAATGGTCGGGTGGAAATCTAAATGAATTTTAATATTCCCCTGAATACATCTTAGAATGCTAAATCCAGATCCGTTTCATTACTTCTGAACCATTTTAAAGGTTAATCTCTCACTAAGCGAAAAATCTCTTAAGTCAATATTTTGCAAAATTAATAACCCTGGCCGTGCTCCTTCCTTAATAACTCCCCACTCTGATTCTCCAATTGCCTGAGCTGCCAGATAGGTATATTTCCTTAAGCAAGACCCTAATTCTTTTTCACCAGTTTGATTAGACATGGTTTGTTTGACACTTGACCAAGCCTCAAGGAATTCAACATCTAACTCATCATTGTCAATTTTCAGGCGAATAACCCCATTAACTAAACATTTATTCTTTAGGTCAGTTAACCTTTTCGATTCAATTGAAGCTACAAATCCAGGAATTAGTATTCCAGGGAAATATTCCAAATTCGGCTCTTCACTGAAATGTTCTCCTAACTCTCGTACCTTCAAAATATATCCATCGTCTCCAAGATGAACAACAGGTCGCTTACCAAATGTTCCATCTTGTTTTAGATAATAATGTGCTGTAATCTTACGCATTAACGGAGTTCCATTGCTTCTGCTCCAATAGTTGGAATAAATGTTAATTTGACATCTTCAATATTAACAGGTGAATTCTTTGTTGTATCATGATCAAACAGAAACCCCTGTATATTAATGAGCTGTTCGTTTGTATTAATCCGATGTGAGACATTTCCTTTAACCGCTTTAAAGGACTTATGAATTTGATAATGCACCGTATCCATAGAACTATCAGCAAAACAGGCGATCATCTTCATTTGAGCACTATCCAAAAAACCTTCTTTCCTGAATGAGTAGGTTGCATGTAAACGAATGATACCGCCACTAAGTGAATCTACTTCAACACTAAATGGCACTCTATTATCCAATGAATCAGACTTTTTAAATGGCACCGAAAAGGCAGTTGTATCATTCCACAATTCCAACTTATTAGGTATTTTTACCAAATCCTTCTTCTGCTCTTTCTCTTTGTTTATTTTATTTTTTAATTCTGCATCGCGCCGACTCAATATTTCTATCACCTCACTATAAACATCTGACAATACAACAGGGTGAGCTGAATACCAAGCCATAGCAGTATCAAACTCAATTTTTGTCATTTCATACTGATCCAATACAAAACGATAATAGCCCGACACGTCATCCTGCTTACCTGAATTGTAACTTAAGCGAGTTTGACCAAGCACGCTTTCAACCTGGTAAATATCAGCCAATACTTGCGCCATTTTTTCCTCATCCGGCAAGTCACGTGGCACCTTAGGTCTTGTTGAACAACTATGTAAGGCAAGTATAATAATTAGTATAGAACAAGCTCTCCGCATACCGAGTATTTATCTTCCATCAGCCCTTAACATGGTTCTGATAGTCTTTAAAATAATTACAAAATCAAGGCGCAATGACCAGTTATCAATATACTCCAGATCCATTCGCATCCAATCCTCAAATGATACATCGTTGCGACTAGGTGATATCTGCCAAATACACGTTATTCCAGGCTTCATTGATAAACGCCTCAATTGCCAACGTTCATACTCCTGGACTTCAGTTGGGACAGGAGGTCTTGGTCCAACTATGGACATATCACCCAACAATACATTAAAAAACTGAGGTAATTCGTCCAAACTCGTTTTTCGCAGAAAATGACCAATACCTGTAATCCTTGGATCTTTAGCCATTTTAAAAGTAGGACCATCCATCTCATTTTGTTCCATTAGACTAGCTTTCAAGTCCTCCGCATTCGTTACCATGGTACGAAATTTATAAACCCAAAACTTACGACCACGCATACCAACACGTTTCTGCTTAAAGAATATTGGACCTTTTGATGTTAATTTAATCCCTGCGGCAATCCCAATAAATACAGGTGACAAAATGGTTATGGTAATGAAAGAAACCAAAAAATCAAAAACACTCTTCACCTTTAAAAGGAGATAATCCATTGGTGTATTTGATATCGTCAATACAGGTGTTGTATCAAAATAGTGCAAATGCGTTTTATTAGTCAACATATTGAAGAATGGTGATGACATGCGGAATACAACACCAAGCTCATTACAACTTGTCAGGAGCGCCATAATTTCTTCCATTCTCGCCTTTTCCCGACAATAGATCACCTCATCGATCGTTTTTTCTTCAATTAATTTATCAACATCACTATCTTTAGGCAGCGTCAAGACCAAATCCCCAACCTTTTTATTTAACTCCTGATCACCTACAACTCCCATAATCCGGTAACCCCATTCCTTATGTTTTAGTACCTGATTAATAAATGCCATGGCTGAGATATCTCCGACAATCAAAACATTTCGATAATTATACCCTTTACGCCTTGCTCCTTTTAAATATGAATATACAGCCAGCTTTATTAGCAATAAGATAATTGCAGAGATAGCACCAAAGTAGATAATGGGTATCACCCCAATATAATGAAGATTAAAGGCAAATACAGCTAGTGATAAAATTCCAATTCCTACAGAGGTTGCGCCTATTACATTTAGTAATAGGATTGAATAAGGCCTTGAGCGATAAATTTCATTGGTCCTAAATGCTTTTGAAAGACTAAACCAAATGCCTAAAACTACTAAGTGAAGGATAATAGAATCTTTATTACCTAAAAACGTGTACTGTCCAAAATAAAGATACAAAGCAATATCTAAAGAAAGCCAAGCAATGATAGCATCAAATCCTGCGAGAAAATTATTAACAACCCTTTCTTTTTCTTTTAACATTCGTGCGTGTTTTATTTAAGCTACAAAAGTAAGTAATTCACCAAAGAAATTTAGGAAACAAAGTCTATTTTAAAACAGGAATATAAACAATACTCAATTGCCCTCCCATTGATCGATAAAGCTCCCCTGTATCAAATGCTAATTTCCCATTTATACTTAGGCCATTTAACCAAGGTGTATCCCAACTCAATTGAACCATGTTATAAAGTTGCTTTTTATTTGTTGCAAAAAAGTAATCTTCGGTTTGTTCCCAACTATAACGACCTCGATATTTTTCTCCATAGGTTCCTTTATTAATGGTAAAGGTGCTTTTCACTCGATATCTTAAGGTTGGTAAAATTGCACCTTCAGCACCAAAGTGAAATCCATTCACCCTATTATTATAAAAATATACATGGTCCACTTCCTGCCATGGTCCGGCGTATCTTCTTACTTTGTCAGCTGTATGGTAAAATGGAGTACCCATATTCATACCCTGATAAGTCCAGCCATTGTAATAGGAGCCGTTATTCATATAGTCATCTCGCCCACCATAATCATATCCATGATTCTCGTGAATAACCATATAATCAACTACATCTTGCTTGCCCCAACCAGATGTTTCTTCTCCAAATACATCAAACATAAATTGGTCGAAATCATCAATCTGATCAAATACAATCAGGCCTTGCTTTTCATAGTCAGTTGGATAAAGAGGGTCTGGAATGCCTTCACCACTTTGATAGTCTGTCTTAATCAACTCCAGAGACAAGCCTTTTAACCATTGTAATTCTTTTGGGTGAATCGTCAGATCTATTATGTAATCCTTATTCTGTCTATGGTTAATAAACATTCCTGAACCATCCGCAAATGGCTTCTGAAAATAGAAATGTATCTCTGCCAATTGATGTGACCAATCGAAACCAAAATCCCACATACCCATGTGAGCTCCGGCTGCATTAGTCTCTTCTCCGCCTCCAAGCTTGGCAGAGCCTTTGGCCATAAAAGTAGCCCAAAAATCAATGGGTATTTTATCCCCATTAGGTCTTGTCCCGCCAAATAATGCCGAATGAACCAAACCAGCATATGGTTTTATTTTTGTGTTTCCTAAACGCACGTATGCAAACTTTTCATGCAACAGTACATCACTGGCACTATTATTTTTCTCAACACGATCATCATTTAAGATGCCTTGAGATATTCCACCTTTGATCTCTAACCAATTCTTTGTAAATCCCAATGGCAAGTAATCAAATATACCAATAGTAGCTCGAGGAATTGGTCTGGCATTTGTATTCATTAAATACATGCCTGACGTTAAACCATCATTATAAACTAAGGGTGAAAATTGTTCTTTCCCAATTGTATAATCAATGAACCATAAACGACCTTTTAAATAAGCTTCCTGTAGGTGGCTTTTATTTATTTCAAAATAAACCAGACCACGAAGACCTGCTTGCAACTCAAAATTCTTATTTCTGATCAGATCATATTTAGCTCCAATCTCTACAAGAGATTCTGCTTTACCAAACTGTTCGAATCGACCCCATTCATTTGAAGTTAACCATAATGGTCGAATATCTTCAGCAGATACTAAGGTATGAGAAGAAGCATCCAATTTTAGATGATTAATCTGGGCAATCATGCCATTCGAAAATAGGATCAAACCCCAAAGTATAGAATGTTTATTTACTTTCATCTGTTTAAAATTCATCTTCATATGTCAGATGGAACTCTCGATGAATTTTAACCATGCTCTTGAGTGTAGTTTAGCATGCTAAAATTCATGTTCGTTTCATATTTATTTTAATCTGCTTATGGAAAAACTTTGCAAATATAATACATTTAAAAGTGCTCTGATATAATTTCATTTTAATTGACATTAGCAAAGATTTGTTAAGTTTAAATACGGCCAATTTCCTTTTTAACTATCTTCGCCATTTGTTAATTAATTAAATGAACTTAATCAACCGAATAGCTATTACCCTGATTTTATTGACTGGAGTCCAATACATCCTGTCACAGCAGCTCAATATAGATGACAATACATCAAGCAAACACACGTATTTAACAACCCGTATACATGGAGGTGTTGTTATTCCTCATCATGCTAATATGATGTATTTTATTGAGGATTACTCTCGCGGTATTGAAATTAATTACGGCCGATCTTTTTTCTCAAAAGAAAACTGGCAAAGTTATTTCAATTATCCTGAAATTGGTGTTGGTTTTTACTATGGCACCTTTGGCAATAAAAATATCTATGGATCAGGATTCTCGTTATTTCCATATATTAACTACAAAATTTACCGCTCGGCAAAATTATCTGTTCAAAATAAGGTATCCATGGGAATAGCATACGCCACCAAACCATTTAATGCTGAATCCAACACTTACAACACTGTATTCAGCTCACATCTAAATGCTTATATTGGACTAGCTTTACTAATGGACTACCGTTTAAGTGATAACTTTTCCCTGGCATTGAGCACCTCATTAACGCACTTATCCAATGGAGCGGCAAGAAAACCTAATCATGGCATTAATACACTGACTGCTAGTGTTGGTACCAAATATCATTTTAATAAGGCTCTTACTCCCGTTCTTCAGAAAACTAAAGCACCGAAAACTAATCTTCAGGAATTATTATTTGTTGGCAGCATTGGCCGAAATCAAAGTACAGCATACAATGAGCGCCTTTATTGGAATGCCAGTTTGAATGCAAATTATATATTCTACCTTAACAAGAAACGCGCAATAGGAATTGGTTTTGATCAATTTTACTCAGAAAGTGCTCCATATACATGGGAAGCATATGAAAATGGAGAGGAAGAAACTGACTTTACAACCAGGCATTATTTATTTAATGGTGTATTTGGTTCTTACAATGTATTTCTTGGCAAAACAACACTTTTTGTAAATTTGGGGGTGTATTTGCATACAAATATTAATCCGCCGCAACCAATTTACCCTCGATTAGGTATCAGACATCGGATAACAGAAAACATCATTGCCAATTTCAGTTTGAAAGCAAGTTTCTTCAGATCCGAATTTATGGAGTTTGGTATTGGATACAGAATCGATAATCCATTTAAGAAATGAAAAAACAAAATCGTTTAATAATCCTCATTTCACTGATTACTCTTTTATCTCTTCAGGCATGCGAATACTTGAATTATGTAAACAAGAAATCAGAGATTGTCACTGTTAAAAAAGCGATTGAACCTGTTAACAGCATTACAATTGATGCTTCGTGCCGGATATTATTAACTATGGATGAGAGTAAAGATATTTCTATAGTAGGACAAATGCACCTGGTCGAAAATTTTGAGATTGATTTTGAAAACGGTGTGCTGAACATCTCGCATAAGACAAACACCTTACAAAAAAAGAAGCTGGTTGAGGTCACTGTTCCGGCTAAAAAACTTCATCGTATAACCTGTAACAAACCTTGTGAAATAACTAACATTAATTCTTTAAACCTTAACGACCTCACATTAGTAATGAATGGCAGCTCTGAATTTACAGAATCTGATCTTAATATTAAATGCAATAAGCTGAGTGTATATTGCTATGGTAATACTAACATCGGACAACATATCTTTCAGGGTGAAACAAATGAATTGATTTTGAGACTCGAAGGGCGAATTAAAGTGAATGCCCTTGGTTTATTGGCACAAAAAGCCACATTTGTTAATAAGTCAAGCTATGACAGTTATCTTAAAATAAACAACCAGCTAAATGTCAATACATACTCAAGTGGCAACACATACTATAAAGGGACGCCTGATATAAATCATCAACGACACCATGTACCTTATTTAAATTCAACGGGTGAAGTATTACCTTATAAATAGTTACCTTCGATGAATATACTATTTGTTTGTTCAGCTAAAAGCTGGGGAGGAAATGAAAAATGGACATCTATGGCCCTGGATGTCTTGAAGAAAAAACACCGAGTTTTTTTTATTGGTAAATCAGAATCATTACTCAATAAATTTGGCAATACTCAATCATCCATCACATTGCATTTTCACTCCTATTTCGATTGGTTTACCTTTCGACAATTAAAGGAATTCATTCGAAATTATCACATTGATCTAATTATCAGCACCAAGAAAAAGGAGTACTTTATGTGTGGTATCATATCTCGTCAACTTGGTATTAAACATATCATTCGATTGGGCGCTAACCGCAAAATGAATATTCCTGTATGGCATAAACTGAATTATAAAATATTGAATGATGGTTTGATTGTCAATTCAGACTTTATTGCTGAGAACCTAAGGTCTTACAGCTTTTTTAATACCCACCCCATACACGTTTTGAAGAATGGCATTCCAGGCTTTAATTCAAAATCAACGATTCCTGAAAGACCGTTAGCTAATGATCGCTTTGTAATTGTTAGTAGTGGTCGAATCACAAAACTCAAAGGCTATCATCTCTTAATTGAAGCCATTGCCCAATTGGAGGAAAAATTTCAAAAACACATTGAGGTTCGAATTATTGGTGAAGGCCGTAACAAAGAGGAGTTTATTAACCTAAGTAAGAAATTTAATTTGGAGAATATCGTTCACTTTACTGGCTTTAGTGATAATCCAACGCAGCTAATGAGTGATGCCCACCTGTTTGTATTATTATCAGAACGCGAGGGCCTTTCCAACAGTATTTTGGAAGCCATGACCATGGGCATCCCAGTGCTTTCGACGGACACAGGCGGTATAAAAGAGTTGATTACTGACAGTGAAAGTGGATTTTTGGTTGAGCGAACCGTTGAAGCGATCTCTCATAAACTAAAACAATTACTACTGTCAAAGGAATTGTTAGTTAAAGTGGGATATAACGGATTTCAAAAGGTCAGAGAAAAGTTTAGTTACGATATATATTCAAACCATCTATTAAAATTGATCGACCGTATTAGTTCATCTTAATATGCTGATAATTGGCTCCTAACGTACCCCACCTGAAGAAATTAATAGCATTTAACAAAGAAGGCCCACCCAATGGCAAGCCTACACTTTATTACATTTTCTGAAACTGTTGATTAACTGTCTTTCTGAAACTCTTTAATACGTTGTTCTTCGCTTTTTTGACAGACCATAAATACACCATTAGCCTCGGTTACAATGCAATCTTTTAACCCTTGTAAAACCACTTTACGTCCATCAGGTACTGTAATGATGTTATTTTCACAGTTGTAAATTTTAACAGCATCGCCAACTACTGAATTTCCATCTGAATCACGGTCACGCTTCTCCCACAAACTGCCCCAAGTACCCAGGTCGGACCAACCAAAATCAGCTGGCATCACACAAATATTATCGGCATGTTCCATAATACCATAGTCGATGGAAATATTTTCACATTGAGGGAATCGTTCATCTATAAAAACCTGTTCATCATCGGTGTAGTAAACACTTTCTCCTGACTTAAAAACAGCAGCAACTTTAGGCAAATATCTTTCAAAAGCACTCAATATACTTTTAGCAGACCACAAGAAGATTCCGGCATTCCAAAAATAATTTCCTTCTGAAAGGTACTTTTGAGCTGTTTCAAAATCTGGTTTTTCCTTAAAAGCCTTCACTTTCTTGGTAGATTCACTAATTGGCTCGCCAGCCTGAATATAGCCATAGCCAGTCTCTGGTCGATGCGGATGAATACCCAATGTTAGTAATACATCATCAGAATCCACAAAACCCAAACCTTCTGCAATGATCCGTTTATATTCAACATCATTCGTAATCAGATGATCGGAAGGAGCTACTACAATATTAGCATCCGGATTCTTTTTATTAATTTTATAAGCCGCATAAGCAATACATGGTGCCGTATTTCGCATACACGGCTCCATCAGAATCTGATCATCATTCACTTCAGGCAATTGCTCATTGATCAAAGCCTTATAGCGTTTCCCGGTAACAATGTAGACATTTTCAATGGGCACAATCCCATCCAAACGCTTTATGGTTTGCTGAATCATGGTTTGACCAGTTCCCAGGATATCCAAAAACTGTTTCGGTGTTTCAGGTGTACTCATTGGCCAGAAGCGCGAACCAATGCCACCGGCCATTATAATTAGGAAATTGTTTTGCATAGTTTATTAGTCATTAGTCAGCAGGCAGTAGTTTTAGCTAACAGCTATCAGCTAAAGGTCATCAGCTTTGATACCACTTATACATCTTCTCAATGCCTTCTTCGATATCAATCTGATGATGCCAGCCCAAGTCATGAATCTTTGATGGATCTGTAAGCTTACGCATGGTGCCATCCGGCTTATCGGTATTGAACACTAATTCGCCTTCAAAACCAACCTTCGCTTTGATGGTTTCAGCCAATTCTCGGATCGATATTTCTTTACCAGTTCCGATGTTGATGTGGGTGTTACGTACTTCCTGCGATTTCTTTTCAACAGTACTTTGACTAACCCTTCGACTCCGCTCAGGGTGCACATCTTTAAAATCCACGTTCTCCATCACATACACACATGCAGCTGCCATCTCTTCTGACCACAGGAATTCGCGCATTGGTTTACCGGTACCCCAAATTTCAATGGAAACTTGCGAATTAGCCGAATTACTGTCCGAATTGACCGAATCAAATCGAATGCCGTATTTATCAAGTTTGTTGAGGATTTCTTCTTCTGAAGACGTACCATTGATTCCTTCAATCGGGTTCTTATCCAGATCGACACGTAAAGCTGGCCAGTCATTGTTCTGCAGGCACTTGCCCAGATGATTCTTACGGACCAGGGCCGGTAGCACATGCGATTTCTCCAAATCAAAGTTATCATTGGGCCCATACAAGTTGGTTGGCATCACCGAGATGAAATTAGTGCCATACTGCAGGTTGTAGGACTCACACATCTTGATTCCTGCTATCTTAGCAATGGCATAAGGCTCATTGGTATACTCCAGTGGTGAAGTCAATAAACAATCCTCCGGCATTGGCTGAGGGGCTTGCTTGGGGTAAATACATGTTGATCCCAGGAATAACAATTTCCTCACCCCATGCACATAAGCCGAGTGAATCACATTATTCTGAATCATCAGGTTCTCGTAGATAAATTGGCCACGATAAGTATTATTGGCCACAATACCACCTACTTTAGCTGCTGCCAGTATCACGTACTCCGGTTTTTCTTCAGCAAAGAATTGATCTACAGCTACAGCATCCATCAGGTTCAGTTCATTGATGGAACGCCCCACCAAGTTGGTGTAGCCTTTAGTTTGCAGTGTTTTCCATAGAGCCGAGCCTACGAGGCCTTTGTGGCCGGCGATGTATATTTTAGAATTTCTTTCCATTTCTAACTTTTTAGAGGTGAGAAGAGAGATTTGAGAGATGAGCTCTCATTTACAGAACTTTTCAGGGCTATTGATCATTGAGATAAGCATTTTTCTTACTTCCTCATATTGATTCATTAGCTTTGAATAGTCTTCTTCTGATAAATATTCACAATCAACAGAATATTTCAACCAAGTTTCTGTCTCAAATTCTTCACCTAAACAATCAGTTAACTTATTAATGAAGACTTTCTCATATCTTCTTTTCGCCCAAGCTTCGGACAAGTTAGCACAAATAGAGCGGGATGAACGTCGAACTTGATCGACCAATGAATACCTTTCGTCTTTAGGAAACGTTTTTGTCAAAAGAAAAATTTCCATTGATATCTTATAGGCTTTTTGATAAACAATTAAGTCTCTAAAACTATTATTTGCCCCATAATCAATTGCCTTTCTCACTACTCATCACTCACCTCTCTCCTCTATAATTTTCACTCAAAGTAATTCAATACTTCATACCCCCCATCTTTCAAATATCTATCCTTCTTCATCAGCTTCACATCCGACTCCATCATATCTTTTATCAAACCAGCTAAGTCATATTCCGGCTCCCACCCTAATTTTTCCTTAGATTTGGTTGGATCACCAATCAAAAGATCCACTTCCGTTGGACGATAATAAGCAGGATCAACCTTAACTACCTCTGTACCAATCGTAACCTGAAATTCAGGATTAGAACATGCTTTAATAATACCTACTTCAGCTTCCTTCTCGCCTTTGAACTCCAATTCAATGCCCACTTCAGCGAAAGCCATTTTCACAAAATCGCGTACAGTTGTTGTTACACCAGTCGCAATCACATAATCCTCAGATTGCTCCTGTTGTAGAATCAACCACATGGCTTTAATATAGTCCTTGGCATGACCCCAGTCTCGCTTCGCATCCATATTTCCCAAATACAGACAATCCTGCATACCCAAAGCAATCTTTGATACGGCACGCGTAATCTTACGCGTTACAAATGTTTCTCCACGTAAAGGACTCTCGTGGTTAAATAAAATCCCATTACAGGCATACATATTATATGCCTCGCGATAGTTCACTGTTATCCAGTAAGCATACATCTTAGCCACAGCATAAGGAGAACGTGGATAGAAAGGTGTGGTTTCTTTCTGAGGTACCTCCTGTACTAAGCCGTATAACTCTGATGTTGACGCCTGATAAACTCGTGTTTTTTCAGTCAAGCCTAACAAACGAATCGCTTCTAAAATACGCAAGGTACCAAGCCCATCTGCATTGGCAGTGTATTCTGGTGTATCAAAACTCACTTTCACG
>NZ_CEXQWX010000131.1:0-17376 GCF_982718395.1 Carboxylicivirga sp. | reverse complement strand
GATTGAAGTATTAGAAAATGAAGACTTAGCTGGTCTTGTTGATCAGGAAGCACTTCAAGCCTTCCGTGACAATTCATTGAATCCTGAGCATCCTGTAACACGTGGTACAGCTCAAAACCCTGATGTTTATTTCCAGGCTCGCGAAGCTGCTAACCCATTCTACGAAGCATTGCCTGATATGGTAGCTGAGTACATGGATGAGTTAAGTAAAATAACTGGTCGTAAGTACCGTCCATTTGATTATTATGGTGCTGCTGATGCAGAAAACATCATTGTTGCAATGGGTTCTATCACCGATACGATTAAGGAAGTGATTGATGACTTGACTGCTAAAGGTGAGAAAGTTGGTTTGATTGCTGTACACTTGTATCGTCCATTCTCTGCAAAATACTTCTTCGAAGCATTCCCAAAAACTGCTAAGAAGATTGCTGTTCTTGATCGTACAAAAGAACCTGGAGCTAACGGAGATCCATTGTACCTTGATATCCGTGACTTATTCTACGGACAAGAAAATGCCCCAATTGTTGTTGGTGGTCGTTATGGTTTATCTTCAAAAGATACAACGCCAGCTATGATGTTGAGTGTATTCGAAAACTTGAAGCAGGATGAGCCTAAGAATCAGTTTACAGTAGGTATCATTGATGATGTATCTCACACGTCATTACCATTGTTACCAGAATTCTCACTGGCTGCAGAAAGTACTTTCGAAGGTAAATTCTATGGTTTAGGTTCTGATGGTACTGTTGGTGCTAACAAGAACTCTATTAAAATTATTGGAGATAACACAGATAAGTATGCTCAGGCTTACTTTGCTTATGACTCTAAAAAGTCGGGTGGTATCACAATTTCTCACTTACGTTTTGGTGATACACCAATCCGTTCACCTTATTTGGTAAATACACCTGACTTTGTCGCGTGTCACGTTCCTGCTTATTTGAACATGTACGACATGTTGAAGGGCTTGAAAGATGGTGGAACATTCTTATTAAACTGCTCATGGAGCGAGGCTGAATTGGAAAGTCATCTTCCAGCTCATGTGAAACGTTACATAGCAGATCACAAGATCAAGTTTTATACGATAGATGCAACTCACATTGCCAAAGAAATTGGTTTAGGTAACCGTACCAACACCATTATGCAGTCGGCCTTCTTTAAAATTGCAGAAGTAATTCCTTACGAATTAGCTGTTGAGCAAATGAAGAAAGCGATTGTGAAGTCTTTCGGTATGAAAGGTGAGAACATCGTTAATATGAACTACCAGGCTGTTGATAAAGGTGGCGAAGTAAATGAAATCACTGTTCCTGCATCATGGGCTAATGAAGCTGCTGAAGTGGTATTCCCAACAAATGGAAAAGCACCTCAGTTCATCAAAGATTTTGTATTCCCTGTAAACGGACAAAAAGGTGATGATCTTCCGGTAAGTATCTTCAAAGGTCGCGAAGATGGTACATTGCCTGCTGGTACAACTGCTTACGAAAAGCGTGGTATTGCTGTTGAGGTTCCAGAGTGGCAGGTTGATAACTGTATCCAATGTAACCAGTGTTCTTATGTTTGTCCTCACGCTGCTATTCGTCCATATTTATTAGACGAAAAAGAATTGGCTAACGCTCCTGAGGGAACATTAACTAAGAAAGCGAATGGTAAAGGATTCGACGGTCTTCAGTACCGTATCCAGGTGAGTGCTTTAGATTGTACAGGTTGTGGTAACTGTGCCGACGTTTGTCCATCTAAAGTGAAGTCGCTTGAGATGAAGCCACTTGAGACTCAGCAAGCTGAAATCGCACGTTGGGATTACATGGTAGAAGAAGTGTCTATCAAGGATCAAATCATGGCTAAGGACATGAATGTGAAGGCTTCTCAGTTCGCTCAGCCATTATTCGAGTTCTCAGGAGCTTGTGCTGGTTGTGGTGAGACACCATATATCAAATTAATTACACAATTGTACGGTGACCGTATGATGATTGCTAACGCTACAGGTTGTTCTTCAATCTATGGTGGTTCAGCTCCTGCAACTCCTTATTGTGCAAACAAAGAGGGTAAAGGTCCTGCTTGGGCAAATTCATTATTCGAAGATAATGCTGAGTACGGTCTAGGTATGGCTACTGGTGTTAAGAAGCTACGTGACCGTATCGAGCGTAAGATGAATGAGTCGATGACTGAAGTTAGCGCTGAAACAAAAGCTGCTTTCGAAAAGTGGTTAGAGACGAAAGATAATGGTAACGAAAACGTAGCTCCTTCTAAGGCTGTTGTTACTGCTCTTGAGAATGAGTCACATGCTGTTGCTAAAGAAATCCTAGCATTGAAGGACTACTTATCTAAGAAGTCAGTTTGGATCTTTGGCGGTGACGGATGGGCTTATGACATCGGTTATGGTGGTTTAGATCACGTAATTGCTTCCGGTGAAGATGTAAATATCTTAGTAATGGATACAGAGGTATATTCTAACACAGGAGGTCAGTCATCTAAGTCAACACCTGTTGGTGCAGTTGCTAAATTTGCTGCTTCAGGTAAGCGCATCCGCAAGAAGGACCTTGGTTTGATGGCTACTACCTATGGTTATGTTTATGTTGCTCAGGTTTCAATGGGAGCTAACCAGGCTCAGTACTTCAAAGCACTGAAGGAGGCTGAAGCATATCCTGGTCCATCATTAATCATCGCTTACTCACCATGTATTGCTCACGGACTGAAAACAGGAATGGGTAAAACTCAGGATGAAGGTAAGAAAGCTGTTGAGTGTGGATACTGGCACTTATATCGTTACAACCCAATGTTGGAGAACGAAGGTAAGAATCCATTTATTTTGGACTCGAAGCCTCCGCAGTGGGATAAGTTCCAAAGCTTCTTAATGAACGAGGTTCGTTACACAGCTCTTGCTAAATCATTCCCTGAGGATGCGAAGGTGTTATTCGCAGAATCAGAAAAGAATGCTAAATGGCGTTACAGCTCATACAAACGTTTGAATGATTTGGAATATGAAGTGATTGAGTAATCAATTCAATTCAGATATAATAAAGCCGTTTCCGTTTGGGAGCGGCTTTTGTTATTTAAATACCTCATCCATAGGTAAGCTGAATCTGTAACCTAACTAACCAATTCTCGCTCCTTACTTTGATTCATTCTGTTTATTCCAATGTAACAGGCTGGTTTTGAGTTTCACTAAGATAAATGATTACATTTGCAGCCGGGAAATTATTATCGGGGGTATGGAAGTAATTATTATTGAGGATGAGATCCTGTTGGCTGAGGAATTACACAAAGAACTACAGACGCTTGATCCTTCCATTCGTGTGCTTAAACATCTCACAAATGTTACAGATAGTATTGAATGGTTGCAAAATCACAAATGTGATTTAATCTTTTCAGATATTGAATTAACAGATGGGCTGTCATTTTCAATATTTAAAAAGTTGAATATCTCTACTCCTGTTGTTTTTATAACAGCATATAATAAGTATGCTATAAAGGCATTTGAAACCAATAGCATAGGGTATATCTTAAAACCAATTGAATCGCCTGATTTGCAGAAGGTTCTTGATAAGTACAATAAGTTTCAGGTTGATAATTTGTTAATCAGAAAACTGTTGGCACAACTGTCTGTGAGTGAAATATCCACAAATTCTTCTCCTTATTTGAGTCGTCTGGTGCTAACATTAGGGAATATTCAAAAACCTGTTTCGGTAGAAGACATTGTTTACTTTATGGCCGATGACAGATATTTGTTTGCTATTACGCAAGGGGGTAAGAAGTATTACTACGATGCAACATTAGCACAATTGGAAACAGAATTGAATCCTGAGAAGTTTTTCAGGGCGAATCGCCGCTATTTTATCAATAAAAGTTTTGTAAACGAGATTAAGACCATTAGCCGGAGCCGGTTAGAGATTAAGATGACCGAGGAAACGGAGGAGAAGATTATTGTAAGTTATTCCAGAACTAAAGAATTTAAAGAGTGGATTATCAACTGATAAAGGGTATGCTTTTTAAGCGATGGCATTGGGCAGCCATGGTTATTTTAGTGATAGTATTTTCAATAGGAACATTTGGAATTAAGCGTAAAGTTAAACACCAATCCGACTCCTTAACAAAATCCATTATTCATGGAAGTACCATTGGTTACCAGAAGTTTCTGGATAATTACTTTAGAAGCTATGATCAGGTATTAAAACAAGTTGCTTATGCGTATGATGAGCTGCTGATTGAAGAGCCCAAACAGCAGGAGATATTAAATGGATTACTGAAAATGGATAGTTCCATTGTGGCTATTGGTATATGGGATCAAAATCAACTTTTGAGCGCTGAATCCATGGATGTAAAAGATTCTTTGCCCGATTTTACTCAGTTGCTTCAAGCACCTTTGTTGGAGACCAATTCAAGAGTTTATTCACAACGATTCTTATATGTCGGTAGTATAATAAACCAGTCAAAGCAGAGTACTTGTGGTATCCTCATCGACCTGCACCAGGTGCATAAGCAGTTTATCTGGGATAATATCTACACCTCTGTGTACCAGGTTGTAATTAACCAACATCAGCAGTGTGTTTATCATCCTGATATCACGCGTGTGGGAAAAGAATATCTATTGCCAGAAAATCTATTGAGTAATAGGCAATTCAATACCAATCGACTGGATACTTTACATGTTGATAAATCAGATTTCCTTGGCTTACCTGTTTTTAAAGAGCATAGCCTTATGAAGTTCAGGAATGATTCCTGGGTTGTTTTAAATGTTTCTCCGGGTTTTGAGGTGAAGGATATGGTTGCAGATCAGGAACGAAACATGTTTTTACTATTCTTCCTCTTCTTGGCTATGCTTCTCGTAATTATAATCTTCAGCATTATCAACTGGAAACGTGAATTTATGCTGAGGGCTTCTGCCGAACAGGAGCACCTTAACCTGCTTTTAAAGCACGAAAAACAAAAGAGTGACACCATTTCCATCAAATTAGAATTGTTACGATCCGGATTGAATTCTCACTTCATGTTCAACTCTTTGGGAACTGTTAAAGCCTTGCTCCGAAAGAATGCTGATGCTGCACGTAATATGTTGAGCGATCTTTCGCAGTTATACCGTTATCTGCTGAGCATTGAAGGAGAACAAATGGTGACCTTGCAGGAAGAGCTTGATTTTACATGCAAATACGTGGATGTTATTAATCTGCGCAGTAATTCTTCCGTAAAAATGGACATATCAAACCTAAATGCGTATCAAGATAGTAAAGTATTACCGGTCTCTTTACAATTGTTGGTCGAAAATTGTATCAAGCACAATATTGCTTCTGAATCACAGCCATTAGCCATTGACATCGAAGTGAAGGATGGAAGAATTATTGTTGAAAACGAATTAAGACCGAAAGAAACGATTGGGGAAGCAAGTGGCAAAGGGTTAAAGTATTTAAATGCACGTTATAAACTGATTGCTAATCTGGAGTGCGATTTTACAATAAAAAATGGTCGTTTCATTGCTACAATGCCGTTAATTGACAGATGATTGTTGTGTGAAACGAGATAAAATACTTATTAAAATGCGGTGTGGGTGAAACAATCTGCGCGAGGGAAATAAAGAGTTAGGGAAATAAATGAATATGAGGTTTTTGTAAAGAAAAGCGGGGAAGAGGGGTATGTAAGAAATTATTATCAAGGAATGGATTCACGTTCACGTATCTGAATTTTGTTTTCACTACCTGTAATTATCATTTCACTGTAATGAGCTTGTGTAAAGGCTTAAAAGCAAGTAATCTTACGGCCGATAAATATCAAAATCCTGGCGAAAACAAGCCAAGGGAATTTATCGCAAAGGGGGAATAATTAAGGTAGAGCTACCAGCGAGTATGAATTGTAGGTAGCGAGGAAAACAAAATTTAAATACATGAAGTATTTCATTCAAATTATATTAATCTGTTTAGTAACAGTATGCCCTGTATTGGGGCAAAAGGATTTAAAGGATACTGAGATTCCTTTGAATCCATCCATTGTAAAGAAAACACTACCCAACGGATTTACTTATTATTTGCAGCACAATGATAATCCCGATAAACAGATATTATTCAGGATGATTATTAACGCAGGATCGATATTAGAAACGGAAGAACAGCGTGGTTTTGCTCACTTTTTAGAACACATGGTGTTTAATGGGAGTAAGCATTTTCCGGGCAATAGTCTGATTGATTACTTGCAGTCCATAGGTGTTGAATTTGGGACTGATATAAATGCCTACACCGGTTATGATGAAACAGTGTATATGCTACCGATGCCCAATGGAGAAAAAGAGACCTTGGATAAAGCGTTCTTGTTTTTTGGTGACTTGTTAAATGGCTTGTCTTTAAACACAGAAGATATCGACAGCGAGCGGAAGATAATATTGGAAGAGTGGCGTACAACTATTGGCTTAGATCAGCGTCAGAAGGATGCAATGTATCCCTTATTATATCGTGATGCCAGATATCTGCATCGTCGCCCCATCGGACTCATGGAAGTGGTCACAAAAATTGGAAATGATGAGGAATTAAGAAAGTTCTATCGCTCGTGGTACCGCCCCGATTTATCAACGTTGGTTGTTGTGGGGGATTTTGATCAGAACGATATTGAGCAACGAATCAAGGATACTTTCGCCTCAATGACAGTTGATAAGGATGCTCCGCAACGTATTCGATATACTGTACCATCGCATGAAAATACCCTGATAAAAGTTATTAAAGATAAAGAGCTGACCAGTACATCGGTTAAGGTTGTACATAAGTTTCCACATCGCTCTGAAAACACTCTGGCTGATCTTAAACGAAGCGTCACCAATATTATTTACACCTATATGGTTAACCAGCGCCTGACTGAGGTTGCACAGCAAAAGGATGCATCGTTTATGTATGCTCAGTCATATGCCGCTAGTGCTTCGGGCAATACCGACCGATACATGTCCATCGCAACCGTGAAAGAGGATTATATACTTGAAGGTGCAAAAGGATTAATGAGTGAGTTGCTGCGAATTAAAAAACATGGATTCTCGCAGGCTGAGCTGGATCGTAAGAAAGAGATCCTATACAAAGATATGACCAGAATGGCATTGGAAGCTGATAAACTCACTTCAGGTCAGATGATGGATGCCCTTTCAAACCACATTATTTATGGTGAGGAAAATACAAGCATAGCCTTTAAAAAAGATTTTGTACAGAAGGTGCTTGACGAAATAACATTGGATGATATTCAGGCATTAGTGAATGAATACATTGATCAATCTGAAAAGAATCGGGTGGTTTTTGTAACGGCACCGGAAAGAGCTCAAACACCAACAGAAGAGGAGTTGCTAAAGGCCCTTAACGATATAGATCATGAAGCATTAAAGCCATATGTTGATATAAGTGTGAACGAGCCGTTAATGGCTGAGTTCCCGCAGAGTGGAACGATCATTAAAGAATCATATTCCAAATCAATGGGCATTACCACCATTGAATTTGCTAATGGAGTAAGTGTGGCGCTTAAACCAACAACCTTTAAAAACGACGAAATTCGTTTTTCATCATTGCGCGAAGGCGGATATTCATTAGCCGACAATGATAATTTTGATAATGCTTCAATGGCAGCCACTTTAGTTAGTCAGGGCGGATTGTCGGGTTTTACAGCTTTAGAAATTGAGCGTCTGACATCTGGCAAGCAGGTTTATGTAGCGCCATACATGCATCGATACACTGAAGGGGTGACAGGTTTTTCATCAAACGAAGATTTTGAAACTTTAATGCAACTGACTTACCTGACTTATACAGCACCACGTAAAGATGTGGATAAGTTTGAGCAGTTCATCAAAAACAAAAAGGAATATAATCGGAACTCACTTAATAATCCGGATTCATATTTTGCTGATGAGGTAAACAAGGTGATGATGCAAAACAGCCCGCGAACAGCGACCTTACTGACACCTGAGAAATTAGATAAAATAAGTCTGGAAAAAGCCTTTGATTTCTACAATTCACGTTTTCAATCGGCATATGGTACCAGGTTCTTCATGGTCGGGAGTTTTAATGTTGAAGAGGTGAAACCATTATTGGCAAAGTATCTTGGTAGTTTGCCGGGTAATAAAATCAATACATCCTATAAAGATCATGGTGTGCGTGCACCTGAAGGAGAGCATCGCCATAGCTTCCCTCGCAATACAGTTGAGAAATCAAAAGTACTGATGCGATTTACGGGCAAATATCCTGGTTCGCAAAAAGCGCGAATTGAAATGGGATTACTGACCGACATATTGACGATCAAACTGAACAAGAAATTACGTGAGGAAATAGGAGGCGTGTATTCTCCTTATGCTTCATCTACCATACTGCAGCGGCCTTTTAACAGCTACCGCATGGATGTATACTTTACTTGTTCACCTGCCAACGTTGATACGCTGGTGCAAGCAACATTTGGTGAAATTGAAAAGATGAAAAACGGTATTTCATCTGATGATTTGAAAAAGGTAAAAAGCGCTTGGTTGAAGAATCGCAAGGGATCACTTGAAACCAATGGCTATTGGCGTCGGGTGATGGAAGACCAGTGGACAAGGGGAGAGGATGAGAATGATTTCGAATGTTTTGAAGCACAAATACAAGGTGTGACATCAAAACAGCTGAGTAAGCTGGCCAAAAAATATTTGAAGAAGGAAGAACACCTGGAGTTTATATTGAATCCAAAGAATGATTCTGAACTCGTTAAGAATTAGAGATTAAGAAAGAATAATAGATAAATGTAATGAAGAAGTTTATACTGAAACATTTCGTTTTAACATTGCTGACACTGTGCATGTTTTGCCTTTTTGGGAATAATCTGCAGGCTCAAATACAACGTACGGTAGAAGGATTGGTGACCGATGCACAAACAGGAGAAAGCCTTATTGGTGTTACCATTGTGCTCAAAAACACGACCTCAGGAGTAATCACCAACTATGACGGGCACTATAAATTTGGTGGCTTAACATCAGAGAGTGTTTTACTATTTTCCTATGTGGGGTTTGAAGCGCAGGAAGTGACTGTTGGTACAAAAAGCATTATTGATGTGCAATTAAAGCCATTATCCCACGATCTGGATGCAGTGGTTGTTTTTGGTGAGAACCAAAAGGATGTGCGAACGCTGACAGGTTCCGTGGGTAAAATTGATACCAAAGTGTTTTCGGCAGGCACACCGGCAGCTTCTTTCGATCAGTTGTTGCAAGGACAGGTAGCTGGTTTGTCAATTCAGGCAAGTGGTGAGCCGGGCGAAAAGTCAACCATCCGAATTCGTGGAAACAGCTCCTTAGGTATCCGCGCCAAAGACGATGCAGAACTGGCTTCAGCCAATTTAGCCAACGAGCCTTTATACATTCTGAATGGATCTCCAATCTCCTCGGATGTGTTTAATACCATTAACCCTGATGATATTGTTGATATCCGCGTACTGAAGGACGGACTCTCGACAGTTGAATATGGTACAAGAGGTGCAAATGGGGTAATCGAAATCAAAACCAAACGAGGTATTGCCGGTAAAACTCAATACAATGTCCGTTATCAGCATACGGTTAAACCAATATCTGGTCTTGGTGGCATTAGTTTGATGCAATCAACCGAGAAGCTGGCTCTTGAGCGAGAGCTGGAAATTGTCAACGGATTGGGTTACTTATACACTCCCCGACCAGGTGATTCAGAAGAAGAAATATTCATTAAGAACAAACGCTATCGCAGCCTGGAAAGTCAGAATACCAACTGGTTAAAAGAGCTGTCTCGCGTTGCATGGGTAAAAGATTTACAGTTAAGCTTTTCAGGCGGGGCTGACAATACCCGTTATTACTTGTCAGCCAGCTATTACGACGAGCAAGGAGGTTATGATCTATCATGGGCCAAGCGTTTTACAACACGCTTTAATATCGATCACAACATCAATAAAGATGTATCCATAGGTTTTGATTCTTCAGTAGGTCGCAGCCAGCGCTCAAAATCACAGACAGCAACACCAGCCAGTTTGATTTATACATTGCAACCATACGAAACCACCACAACCGAAGATTTCATTGCAAGAGATCCGGTTGTCAGGGGTATTCAATATTTCGAAGATCCATTTGATGATCTCAATGGGCGATATTCTGAGTTAACTTCGTGGCGTATCGACCTTAACTCGAAAATCAACTGGGTGGCTGCCAAAGGTCTTAACCTAAACGCGGCTTTCGGAATCACTTATAATGATGGAGAGCACAATCGTGTAACCTTACCCAATAAAATTGTAGAAGAAGCAGGTATTTTAAAAGGTAAGGGAGCTTTCGGAAAAAGTGTATCTAAATCATTTATTTCACGGGTAAGTTTAAATGCCGATTATAGCAGGCACTTTGGCGATCACTCCATTTCCTTAAATGGAGGTACCGAATATATCCATAATAAGAATTGGGGATTTGGTTATAATAGTATAGGTATTTCCGAAAAAGTGGATCCTGAGATAGGAATGAATCCGCAGGGAACCATTACTCCTTCGAAATATAACGATGCGTTACACGGATATTATATACGTGCTAACTACAATTTCGATTCACGTTATAATCTTACCGGGTCATTCAGATACGATGGTTCGTCTATATTACCTGAAGATAAGCGCTATGTGCCAGCATGGGGTGCAGGAGCAGCCTGGAATATTCAACGCGAAGAATGGTTTTCTGCCGAAATATTCGATCAGCTTAAGTTAAGAGTTTCTTACGGAGTGAACTATAATTCAGGTGGTATCCGTCAGACATTAGGTTTACCATTCTATGATTTTACCAATAGCGACACCTATTTAGGAGAACGCGTTATCAATCTGCTTGAATTCTGGAATCCTGATCTCAAGTTTGAACGATCACGTCAATGGAGTGTGGCAATTGACTTCGGATTGTTGCAACACCGCATTTACGGTACTGTCGAGACCTACATAAAGAATACAGATGATTTATTGGCAGAGGTTGATATTCCGGTCAGTAATGGTTATGAAGGATTACTCAGAAACATTGGTAAGTTGCGGAACCGGGGCTTTGAGTTGCAGTTGAGTGCGGTAGCTGTCCGAACCGATCATTTCCGGTGGACAAGCAGCATTAACTTCGCCTACAATGATAATGAGATTACCGATCTGTATCTGCAGGATGAAATAAAGGTAGGTCAGGAAGGCTATTTTAAAGTTGGAGAGCCGGTAAACTCTGCTTACGTTAATCATTGGGCGGGGGTGAATCCTGTTAATGTAATGCCGCTTTTCTACGACGAGAATATGAACATGGTTCACGGTGGGGCAGCTCCACAAATGACGGGTTTCGGAACCTATACACATCCGGTGACAGGTGGTATTACAAACATTTTTAACTACCACGACCTGGAAATATCAACTTTATTTACTTATGCCTGGGGTGGTGTTAACTACAATAACTTAAAAGCCATCATGATTCGCAATGTTAAGAATGGAGAGGTGCCATACGAAGGCTTTTTGAACGATATCTGGTTAAAGCCAGGTGATATTAAACCTTTACCTTATCCCAAGTATTTTTCCGATACAAGTGTGAATTCATTGTTTGTTGAGAATGCATCCTATATCCGATGGAAGAACATCATTATCCGCTACAATTTAAGTGAGCACCTTAACCTGAAAGGTTTTTCAGCATTTAAAATTACGGCTCAGGCCAACAACTTACTAACCATTACTGGTTATGAAGGAATCGATCCTGAGATTACTGGAGTTGGGCAGCCGTTGCCACGATCATTCACATTAGGAATTGATGTCACTTTTTAATTCACATTAAAAGAGCAAATACAGATGAGGAATAATTATCAAAATATATTAATAGTCATATGTGCATCGGTGTTGTTTTCAGCTTGTGATTTGTTGGATATCACACCCAAGCATGTGGTGCAGCAGGAGAAAGCATTTGCAGATGTGGAATCCTATCAAATGGCACTGAACAATGTGTACCGTCGTATGACTGCATCAGCGATGAATATGCAGGCGAGTGATTTTGCAAGTGATGATTTTGCAAGCGTTGTTCCCGGATATTTACCAACCAACTATTACATCTTTAACTGGGATTATCAAACACAACCACAACCATTTATTTGGATGTATCAATACCAGTTAATAGCACAAGTCAATGTAGTAATCGATGCTTATTCAATTGTTCCGGCACTCGATGAATCGGAACAAGAGACGATTGATCAGATATATGCTCAGGCATTAGGAATCAGATGTTGGTCTTTGTTTAATCTGGTTCAGGTTTATGCACCTCGCTACGATGGAACAAATGGAAATGAAAAGGCCATACCTCTTAAGTTGAAGCTTGAATTGGAATATTTACCACAGGCAACATTAGAAGAGGTTTATATGCAGATTTTTAATGATCTGGAGACAGCCCAAGAGCTTCTGATAGAAAGTAACTATTCGCCAACATTCAGTCTTAAAGCCTATCAATTTGGACTGGATGCCCTTAGGGCACTTGAGGCGAGAGTAGCGCTTTTTATGGGTGACATGGAAAAAGCCAAAACAGCTTCAGAGCATTTTATCAATACGGCCTTGTTGGAAAAGGACGACTATTGGATGCTTTGGGAAGACCAGTTTGGAGCTGATAATCACGAGGTAATTTTTATGACCCACGATTTAAGCGATACAGATGATGCTGATCTGATTGATTATCATGAGATATACGTGAATAATGGTGTGCGATTAAGCGATCAATTAATAACTAGTTTTTCGCCGGATGATATCAGGAAAGATGCTTCATACATCGGATCAGGTATGATTCCATATAAATACATTACACCAGTCAATGAGCGTAATAATATGGCCGATCGGAACCTGAATTATAAATACCTAAGGCTGGCTGAACAATACCTGATCTATACAGAAGCAATCTTGGACAGTAATCCCGTTGAAGCAATGCGGATATTGAATATTCTAAAAGAGAAACGGGGTGCTGAGCTGTTAACGGCTGCACCAAGTAAAACTGACATTCTTGAAGAACGACGCAGAGAGCTGTTTACAGAAGGTTTACGATTTTATGATCTGAAGCGTTTATCAGGCGAATTAAACCTGGTGGTGGAGCGTAAAAATGGAAACGTATTAGCACCTAATTCGCCTTTATATACATGGGATATTCCCAAAGATGAAACCAATTCAAACCCATACATCAATTAGTATCAGTTATGAAGTATTTAGTTTTATCGTTGTTAATAGGCTGTAGCCTTCTATCGTGCGAAAATCCATACGAAAATGTATCGGATGTGAAATATTACGATGATAATCCCTTAGTTAGTTTGAGTTCAGAACAGGCTCTGGTTCGTGTAGGATTGGATGAGGAAAATAATCACACCAACAAAGAAGGAGTGTACCAGGATAGTTTGTTGTTAAGCCATAAACTCGACCATGATATTACTGTGATTTTAGAAGGGGTAAGCGGGGAAACAACGGGAGAGATTGATGAAAATTTTAGTTTCCAGAGAGAGGTTGTCATTGAAGCCGGTAATAATTACGGTAGTTATAATGTATCTGCATTAGATATCAACGAAGACAATATTAGCGCCTATAAACTGGCCATTCGCATTAAAGAGGTGGATGATCCAAATGTTATTGCAGGCATGTATGGCTCGAAAAAAGAAAAACAGGCACGCCCTAAGCGCTTTAAAACATACTCATTTCAAAAATAAAATAAGCAGTTAGTATAAACCTAAGGGAATTCACCTTAATTAAAATCACTACTATGAATAAATTGAATGGATTTTTTGCTCTAATGATGGGAGCAATCATTAGCTTAACAGCATGTTCGAAAGATGACGAGTTAACACCTGAAGAATTAGAAGCAAAGCAAACACAGGAGTTGTTGGAAAAGATTGGTGAGAATTATTCTACCGTTACTTCAAAAAAATGGGCATATAAAGAGTTTCAAGCATCAGACAAGATGGTTGAAGCTAAAGAAAATGATGATTATGTGGCAGGAACCAGAATTAACGACGCTAAACATGCCAAGAATTTCAATATGGTATTATCTTTTGCCGCTGATGGTGAAATGATGAAACCAAGTATTGCCATGAATGTACCAGAAGATGAGTTGGAAGCTAAGGTGTTAACTTATCTGAATGAACCATGGGGTTTTGAGTTATTTACTGAAGTTAGTGAGAGTGAGATGAAAAGTTATTTGGCTCAATTTAGAAGAGTTGTTGCTGCTCCTTTAGCCGCTGACAAACTGGGTACGGATGAAATTACGAATGAAGAAACGGGACTTTGTATTTTTACAATTAAATTAAAGGATTACTCAGAAATGGAATACGATGATGTTGTTCTTAATCAAAAGAAATTCATTGAAGGTAATGCTGATAAAATTTATTTAAACGAAGATGGAACGTTAACCATTGAAATAACCAGTGAAGCATATGGTGTTTCTAAATTAATTTTGGAAGAGGTAAAATAGTATTTTACACATATAATTAACTTTTCAGGAAAGATTGAGGGAGTTTATTATAAGCTCCCTTTCTTTATATAAAGAAAAAAACTAACCCGAGCTATTAAGATAAAGCCCGGGTTATCAGCTCTGCATGGTCCTAATGCAAAAACTAATATAGAAACTCACTTAAACGATTATGCTCTTTATACCAATCTAAATTGCTTGTTCCTTTAGATTCGGCCCACGCAGCAAACTTTGTGTACCCCTTAACTATCTGCACTTTCTCTTTAGGAAATGCAAAATCATGAATGATGTCAATTGCCCATGGTAGGTTGTTGTTTGTTAGGTAGTATTGTTCATTTTCACTAGCATCATCTTCTGTTCCCAGGTATAAGCCACCTAATGAAGTAGGAGGTTTATTTGCTAAGTGTACTTCTCTACCGCGTTCCTGATTTACAAATATAAATGGATTGACATTGTTAAGGTTGGTTGAGGCTATCGGCTCGTTATAACTAATTATAATTTCTGCTACGCCACCTGTCCCAGTATTTTTTACATCATCAAAAGCTATAATTACTGGTTTGGCTTGATTGGTTTCAAGTCCTTTACCATCAAGGTTGATGTTATTGCCTGTTAGTTGATATCCATTTACCATTTGTATTGACGATTCGGGTATATCAAGTTCAATTCCAAAACCATTTCTAAAGCCTGCTCCAATATGCTTTATGGTAAAGTTCATTTTAGTTTCAACAACTTTATCATCAGCGTTTTTAACATCAATGTATTTGTAATTAATAACAAGATCGTTAAAGTCGAAATCGCCTTTATGAGGCCATAAGTCTTCAAACGCATAGGTACCTTTGCCAAATATAGAAGGCGTATATTCATTGGTAGCGCGAATGGCATCATTAGGGTATTCATCGTACTGATCAACAATACCATCGTTGTCACTGTCAATATTAGGTACATCTTCGGGTTTATAGGGCAAGGTGGTTAAATCGTTAATCTGAATATCATAAGGATCAAATCGTTGTTCAAATGCCCCTGTTTCTTTATCCATAATAAACATATGGCCTTTAGTTACACCGCTAACTTTATAATTGCCTGCCCACCATAGTTGCCGGTCAGAATCAATTGTAAGAGATGTTGGAAAAGTGGGTAAACTAGCATCGCTAATGTAGGTCAAGTCTAAAGTATTATCAGAAACAGTTCCTTTAAACACACCTGAAGTAGATGAGATATAGGTGGTACCATCAATATCAAAAATAATATCTCCGGCAGAACTGCTAGGCACAAAGTTGGTAATATTTAGCGTTCGTAAAATCGATGCATTTAATGGATTAAGCACCCAGATATCTTTGTTATTTGAAAAATAAATCTCCTCTGCTTGATGATCATAAGCCATGCGTGGTCCGCTTTGAAAAGTGCCAACATCTGTCCAACTAAGATCATCGATATTAAAATGCCATAATTTGTTGGGGCTTTTTCGCGAGGTGGTGTACATTATTCTATTTGTTGTATCGAGGGCACAGTTATAACTACCACTATTCTCTGGGTATTGACTGATTATAGCCAGTTCACCAGTTGATTGATTGATGGTAAAAACATCGCCGGAACCATTAACACAGTAGAATATATCGGTAGCAGCATTGTTGGTGGAGGCTTTTAAACCGGTAGATTGTCGATTTAATATTGCCATATTATCGATAATATCAACAATATGATCGCTGTAAAGCCCCATTTCCTGCCTTTTAATGTAAATCTGCTTATTGGCAGCTGGTAATACAAGCTGTTTGCTATATGTTGTATTTGAAGATGTAATGGACGCAACTTTATTGTTCAAGAAGTTCATATCAATTTTGTTGTATTTAGATATTTTACCATCCTCTTCCTCAATTTCAACTTGCTTTATGTCGGTATTGGAGTCAAACAGATATATGTCGTACTTAATAATATTCTCATCTGTCGTTTTAAAGTCGGTGATAGTTAATGTAATCGTATTGGCTGTTTGGTAATTAAAACCATCCGGAACCTTCGTCTGCGCCATTAAATCATCTGGTTTGATGTCTTCGAATTTTTCATCTAAACGACACGAAGTAGCCAATATTATCATTATTAGCGTAAAATATAATTTCGAAGTTTTCATAGTATCGGTTTTAAAAACACTCAATAAGGTGTCAATCAATATGCCATAGATCTTAATAGCCTGTTATTTAAAGGGATATTGTTTTTTATATCGACGATTAAGCACTTGGTTTTATTCATTATTGAAGAAACAGACTTCGATTATGAAGTATTACTTCGTCACCAATGTATCATTATTTAAAACGGGTATATTATGGATTTGCCAATAAGAATTTTGATTTTACAACGGAAAGGGTGTAACTTAAATTCACTTATTGAATTTCAATTCAGACATTCATGTCTTAATTGTAAAACAATTGCTTTCAGCTTCTTGTTAATAAACAGAAGAAATTAATAACCCTTTATATCACCTCTTATGGACTTAAAAACAACTTACCTGGGGATTGAACTGAAAAACCCCATCATTATTGGAGCCAGCAATCTTGTATTGGACTTGGAAATGGCCAAGAAACTGGAAGATGCTGGCGCAGCTGCGATTGTCTATAAATCGCTTTTTGAAGAGCAACTGCATTTGGAAGCTGCCGAACTGGAAGAAGAATTGCATGAGTTTGATGATATTCATGCAGAGATGACAACCCTTTTCCCGAATATTGAACATTCAGGACCTAAGGCTCATCTTTTGGCACTTAAAAAGCTGAAAGAAACAGTGTCAATTCCGGTTTTTGCCAGTCTTAACTGCACTTATGATGTCAGTTGGGTTGAGTATGCCAAATACCTGGAAGAGACAGGTGTTGATGGTCTGGAACTTAATTTCTACTCCACTATCTCAGATGTTGAAAAATCACCAGCCGAAATTGAGGATTCCAGAATTGAGATATTGAAAAAGATAAAAGCAGCGGTTAAAATACCCGTAA
>NZ_CEXQWX010000130.1:0-17509 GCF_982718395.1 Carboxylicivirga sp. | reverse complement strand
CGAGGAGTTGGTTGAAAAGGCATTACACGATTTCGACCTGGTGGAAGCGCGCGATTTGGTTGTAGGTTCACCTTTGAATAAAATATTGAGCGGAGGGCAGCGTAAACGCTTAAATATTGCTTTGGAGTTAATTCGGGAACCATCGGTTCTGTTTGTTGATGAACCAACATCCGGACTCTCATCTATGGACTCTGAGAAAGTTATGCTGCTATTAAAGCGCCAAACGCTAAAGGGGAAATTGGTATTTATAAATATACACCAACCTAGCAGCGATCTTTATAAGTTGATCGATAAACTATTAATTATTGATAAAGGGGGGCGTATCATATATAATGGTAATCCAATGGATGCCATAACTTACTTTAAGCAAAAGGCATCCTACGTTAATCCTGAGGAAAAGGAGTGTTATGCCTGTGGTAATGTACATACCGAGCAGCCTTTACGGATTATTGAGGCGCGTATGGTGAATCCATATGGAAAATTTATTCGTCAACGGAAGGTTTCACCTGAAGATTGGTATAGTCACTATGTTGAAGAGTTTGAGGATAAATTTGAATGGAAAGAGCCAAAGCATAATGCCAGGCAAGAAAAATTGCCGGCAAACTTATACAACATTCCAGGGCGTGTTCAGCAGTTTGTCATTTATTTATTGCGGGATACCTTATCTAAAATTAAGGACAGGCAATACCTGATGATTAATATGTTACAGGCACCAATATTGGCATTGATATTAGGTTATTTTACCAAGTTTATCAGTGGAGATGGAACAGATGAGTCTGTCTATGTTTTTGCCAATAATGTAAACATACCGGCCTATTTGTTTATGTGCGTTGTGGTCGCATTATTTCTTGGATTGATTGTTAGTGCTGAAGAGATATTTAAGGATCGACGGTTGCTGCAGCGTGAGTCGTTTCTTAATTTGAGTCGATTTAGCTATCTCAACAGTAAGATTGTTGTACTGTTTGCCATTTCAGCTGTTCAAACGCTTAGTTTTGTGCTAATTGGCAATTATATACTTGAAATAAAAGGGCTTACTTTGAGTTATTGGCTTATTTTGTTTAGTACTGCATGCTATGCCAATATGCTGGGGTTGAATATTAGCAGCGGATTAAATTCTGTAGTGGCTATTTATGTGTTGATACCTTTAATATTAGTGCCACAGCTTCTATTTAGTGGTGTTATTGTCAACTTCGATAAGTTACACAATACTATTTCATCTGAACAATATGTACCTCGTATTGGAGATCTGATGACCTCGCGATGGTCATATGAAGCTCTTGCAGTTAACCAATACAGGAATAACGAATATGAGAAGCAGTTTTTTGAACTTGACAGACAAATTAGTATAGCATCATACAATAGGGATTTGTTAATTCCTAAGTTGGAAGATTTAAATGAAACATGTCAATATCATTTAAATAGAAGGCAACAAGAAGAGCTGAATGAAGCTTCGCAGCTATTGGCAGCAGAGTTGTACAAGCTTCTTGGTCGAAAAGTTGCTCATTATCCGTTAGTAGCATTTTATCTTGGTGGTAAAGCAGTTTATGATTCCGATACTTTTGTGAAAGTAGACAGTGTTTTATCAGCGGAGAAAACCAACTTTAAAAATCTATATATAGAAGGTAAACGAAAGAAGGATGAGCTTTTTTCGACATTAATAGATCAATTTGGCTCCAAAGATGCTTTCCTGAAATTTAAGGATACCTATCAGAATGTTGCCCTGGAAGAGGTTGTGCTCAATAAAAGAGAATTACAGCAAATGTTATATACAGGGCGAGGTATTATACAAAAAAAGCATCCAATTTTTAAACCGTCAATGTCCAACCTTGGTCGCTCACATTTATATGCAGCTGATAAAAGGGTATTAGGTTTAAATATTCCAACACCCATGTTTAATATGTTGATTGTTTGGTTGGGGGTTGGATTTTTCTACGTTACATTATACTTTGACATTCTCAAACGCATTATTCGTTACTTCGAGACCTTTAAGCTTAGGCGTCTCAACCGAAGATTACAAAAGATCAGACCTTAATAAAAAATGGCTGCTCCAAACAGGGCAGCCATTTTTTTATTCATATCGTTAAAACGGAAAATCTTCTTCAATTGGAGCTGTTGTTTGTTCTTCCTCTTTGGGTTTTTCGGCTGCCTGATGTATAGCATTGCCATTGACATAAATTGCTTTGTAAGGAGCATCAACCGGGCAAGGATATTCACAAGCGCCACAGCCAACACATATATCTTGATTGACCTCTGGAATTAACAGGTTACCTTCATAAGGAACCATGTCTACCGCCTTTGTTGGGCAATGTTCTGAACAGGCACCGCAATCGGTTCCATCAGTATAAACTACACAATTCTCTTTTACAAATACAGCTTTTCCAAGTTGGGTGAGCTGTTTCTCTTCAATTGAGATTGGTAAGATGGCACCTGTCGGGCAAACCTCTCCGCAATCGCAACAGTCAAAATTGCAATAACCTGAAAGGTAATCCATATGAGCCTGCATAAAACCCTTGAAACCATATTGATTAAGCGCTGGTTGTAATACCTGCGTTGGGCAAGCGGCAACACAGAGGCCGCATCCGGTGCAAATATCATTAAATCTTTTGATACTGAGTGAACCTGGAGGTGATACAGGGTGATCTTTTTCGTTCACCAATAGTTTAGAAGTGTCAGTCTTTGGTTTTACATCAGCTAATACCTTTTGCCCAAGTAATAGACCGATTCCGGTCGTGATGGCAGTTCTTCTGCCAGAATCACCGATTTCGATTTTGTTAGTTTTCTTCGAGCTCAGGTTTAAAGCTGAATCGTCACACACTGCAAGGCAGTTAAAACAATCAACACAGCGGGAGTGATCGATCTTGAAGTTTTTAATATCAATACATTCGCTTTTGCATTCACCAATACACTTTCCACATTTAGTGCAGTTGTTTTCATCAAACTGAATTTTAAGGAAAGAGAACTTTGAGAATAAACCTAAAAATGTTCCAACAGGGCAGATAGTGTTGCAAAATAAGCGACCACGTTTATATGACATGTAAGCAATAGCAATAAATGTAACAAGCGTAAATACAAAAATAAACCATGGCGTGCCAACCAGTTTAGCAGGACTTATGCTATAGATATCAACTTTATGCAGCAACATTGATAAGCCGTTGTTTGCTACTACAACAATTGGACGAATCAGATAGGTCATAAAACGGCCGAAGTTACTGTAAGGGTCAAGCAGAGTAATGATAGTTGAGAATGATAATATGATACCCAAGGCAGAGATCGCTAAAAGCGAGTAGCGTAATATTGGATAGGCCTTTTTCTTCTTAAAAAAGAATTTCCTTTTTGAACGTTTTTTTGCGATCCATGAAAATGCATCCTGCATAATTCCTAACGGACAAATACTGCTACAATAAATACGTCCGATAAATGATGTTAAAGCGATGATAATTAAAAAACCAATGGCACTGATTGCAAAAGTACTCAGAAACATCATCAAGGAAGGGGTAAACTGAAGGAACAGAATCTCCCGAACTGTTTCATTTGTATATTTCTCGTAAATGTCGAGAAAAACAGAAATTGTGAGAATAAAAAACAAGAGTGATAATATCACCCTTGCTCTTTTTAATTTGATATAATTCATTCCTATCTGTTTGCCTGATAAAATAAGTTAAGCCATTTTTTGCTTGCTAATGCTTAGTTCCTCTAAATTCATATTGCCAAGCTTCATTTCGTGTGCTATTTTGATATGACCAATTTCAGAAGGTTGCAAACCAAACATCTTTGTTGCGGCGGCGTCGGCAGCTACAATGTCAGTTGAAGCAATCAGTGCCTTTAAATTAGTTACATCTGCAACAGATACGCCTCTCGGACCATTTTTTGTCATCATGTTATAGCCATCAATGATGTTTAAATCCGGTTTCTTAAACGTACAGAAATCAGCAATACATTGATGTAGATCGTTAGAGTGATAAAATTTACGGTCCCAAACAACACCCATCAGGTTTTTCATGGCAAGCGAGATTCTCGTGCTGCTATGGTGCTTCATAACCGGAACGTTAATGAATACATCAGATTCCAAAATCATTTTGTGTACTTTGGTCTTCTTCAGGCTTACACCATTGGGAATCTCAACCTCCTTGTAAAATGATTCAGTATTACCAGGTATCATTTTACCACCTTCGGTCTTAACAGCATCCTCAATTCCACTGTTACGGTAGCATCGATCCCATTTATTACATGTATTGTCAAAAACGTAAACTTCGGAAGCACCAGCTTCTTTGCACCGCTTAACAATTCTGGCTACAACATCTGGGTTGGTATTAGCTGCTCTTTCGGGTGGCGCATCCCAACCAATATTTGGTTTAACTACAACTTTTTGTCCGCTTTTCACATATTTTCCAATACCTCCAATCGCTTCAATGGCTCGATCGAACATGTCACCTCCGTTACCGCCGCGAACTGCTGCCAGATCATATTCCGATGTTGCAGGCATTCCCTTAACACTTTCTAAGCCTCCAAACAGAGGCAGCGCACCACTTAATAAACTGGCACCAATACCCGTTCTTAAAAAGTCTCTTCTCTTCATTTTATGTGATTGTTCTGTTAATACAATGTTGTTTTCCGTGAATACACGTCAAAGAATTGAAAATTACTAAAAATAATGCAAGCAAGAGCTGAATATCAGTAATTTAAACCGTGTATAAATAATGAAAGATTGTGAGGGAGGATATAAGAGAATGTTATAAAACAAAAAGCCTCAATTAGAAATAATTGAGGCTTTGGGGTGGAAGACCGGTTTCGAACCGGCGACCTCTGGAACCACAATCCAGCGCTCTAACCAGCTGAGCTACAACCACCATTTTGTTTTTGCGATTGCAAAGATAATGTTTGTGATTTAATATTTGCAAGAAGAATCGAAAAAAATCAAAAAAACTTTTTCCTTTGTAGCTGTTTATTTATGGGAGATATGAAGTTTTTTATTGAGAATCAGAAGATAGAGCGAGAGCTTGAGTGGGTGATTAGTTTAGTGAAATTACACATGAATGGTGCAACAACAGCTCAAATGGAGAATGGAGGTATCCATTACAGATTGAATTATGGTGTTGGCATCCCACATTTAAAACAATTATCCAAAAGGATTCCAAATAGCTATGAACTTGCTGAGCGAATGTGGTTTCAGGAAATCCGGGAGACAATGATATTGGCTACAATTGTAGTTCCTGCAGATGAAATGACAGCCGAAAGATGCCATGAATGGGCTGAAAAAATAACTAATAAGGATATAGTCGAACGATCATCAATGTTCTTGTGGTGGCGTTTACCGGTAATCAATGATTTACTTCCGCTTTGGTTTAAAAGCCCTAATCAATTCCTGAAAGCTACTGGCATGTTTACGTTTGGCCGAATGATCCAAAATAATCAAAGGATTATGACGTACGACAGTTCCTCTCTGATAAATTTGCTTAATGATAAAGATGAACTGCTTGTTTTAAAAGCATTATCCTTTGCAATCCGAATGAATATTAGACATCAATATGCAGATGAAACTAGTGTACGGAAATTTATTGAAAAACTGAATGCTTCAAACGATGTTAATCAGCATATGATTGCTGAGGAATTAATCAGTGAATTAGAGATGTTGAAAGATCAATTTAAGTAATCCCTTACTTAATTGAGAATGATACCTTTGTGTAAAAATCATACTTGCACTTATATATAAATATCTATATTTGAGGATTCACTATCTCTATCCAATAATGGATAAGAAAGCTAAGATTAAGATTTTCAAATTCGGTTGATTCTATGACAACGTTAGAAGGATATTTTGAGAAATTTAGAAAGAATACAATAGGTTGGGATGCAACGATTCAAACACCATATGGTGAAAAGCCACTGGTTTATGCTGATTGGATTGCAAGTGGTCGCTTATATGAGCCTATCGAAAAGTTGATGAAGGAGCAGATTGGCCCTATGGTCGCAAATACACATTCTGAGTCAAGTGACACAGGAATGATTATGACCAACATATATAAGCATTCTCATAATATCATTAAACAGCATGTAAATGCAAGTGAAGAGGATATTATTATAACGGCCGGTTTTGGAATGACCTATGTTGTTAATAAACTTCAACGTATGCTAGGAATGCGGGTTCCGGAGCAAGCACAACGTTTTTGTAGTATACCTGTAGATCAACGTCCTGTTGTTTTCATCACTCATATGGAGCACCACTCCAATCATACTTCATGGCTTGAAACCAATGCCGATGTAGTGGTGGTTGAGCCAGATGACCAGCTATTGGTAAATCCTGAAGCTTTGCGACGTGAGGTTGAAAAATATAGTAACCGAACGTTGAAAATTGGTTCATTCAGTGCATGCTCCAACGTAACAGGTGTAAGGGTTCCATATTATGAATTGGCTCGAATAATGCATGAAAATGGTGGGTTCTGTTTTGTGGATTTTGCAGCTTCTGCACCATATGATGAGATTAATATGCATCCGGGAGATCCGCTAGAGAGTTTGGATGCTATCTTTTTCTCTCCACATAAGTTTTTAGGAGGTCCGGGAAGTTCGGGGGTAATGGTGTTTAACCAGGCACTCTATCATAACTCGGCACCTGATAATTCAGGAGGAGGAACTGTTGATTGGACCAACCGATGGGGAAAATACAGATACGTTGACGACATTGAAGCCCGGGAAGATGGAGGTACACCAGGATTTCTTCAATCCATCAAAGCAGCAATGGTCATCAAGCTTAAGGAAGAAATGGATGTCACGAAGATTCATGTACGGGAAGATGAGATTGTTGCAAAGATTCTGAAAGAGTTCAGAGCCATACCAGGAATGAATATTTTGGCGGATAATGTTGATCAGCGTCTTGGCGCTATTTCTTTTTATATCGACAATTTGCATTTCAACCTGGCAGTGCGTCTTTTAAATGATCTGTATGGTATTCAGGTACGTGGAGGGTGTTCTTGTGCAGGAACGTATGGACATTATCTACTACATGTCGATTATTATACCTCAAATAAAATAACCAGTAAAATCAATAAAGGAGACCTTTCAGAAAAACCAGGTTGGATTCGAATGTCTGTACATCCAACCATGTCAGACGGTGAGGTTTATTATTTGATTGAAGCGGTAAAAGATATTGCGGCTAACTGGAAGGAGATGGGTAAAGATTATAATTATGTGGCGGCTCAGAATGAGTACTATCATAAGGATGTACCTCAAAAATTACCTGAGGATTATGATGATTGGTTTTTGTTTTAGAATTAATGAGTTTACTAGATAATATAAAGCGAACCTCTATTGGTTCGCTTTTTTATTTCTATCACACTAGGAATCACATTGAATTAATTGAGGGCGGTGCAGTCTTCAAATATGCTTGCCAATAACTGGGAAAATTAAATTATTCGGCTATTTTTGTGAGAAACCCATCGGTTAGCCAATTTTCTTAAAAAGCATTTTTGATGAAAGTAGTCGAGGTATCTGATAAACTATCGAAGAAACAGTTTTTAAACGTAGTTGATGTTGTATATAACGGTGATGAAGCATATGTGCGACCTTTGAATGCAATGATTGAAGAAGTTTTTGATCCTTTAAAAAATACGTACTTCAACCATGGCAAAGCAACTCGTTTTATCTTATTAAAAGGAGAAGAGGTCATTGGTCGGGTGGCAGCATTTATCAACTATAAAAAAGCTGAGGGGTTTGAGCAGCCTACAGGAGGTATGGGTTTCTTTGAATGTATAAATGATAAGGAGGCCGCATATGTGCTTTTTGACACAGCAAAGGATTGGCTCAAGGAAAATGGCATGGAAGCCATGGACGGACCGATTAATTTTGGTGAGAATGATAATTTTTGGGGATGTCTTGTAGAAGGTTTTGGTCAACCAGGTTTTGGTATGCAGTATAATCCACCATATTATCAGAAATTCTTTGAAGATTACGGATTTACAACATACTTCGAACAAATTACTAACCATCTTGATTTGACGGTGCCTTTCCCGGAACGCTTTTGGAAGATAGCTGGTTGGGTTGTTAAGAAAGATGGATTTAGCTTTAAGCATTTTAAAATAAAAGAAGCTGATAAGTTTTTTGACGATTTTGAGACGATCTATAATGATGCCTGGCGTTTCCATGAAAATTTTACACCTATTGATAAAAAGGTGCTGAAGACAACAATGATGAAGGCTAAGCCATTCATGAATGAGGAGCTTATCTGGTATGCTTATCATGAAGATAAACCAATAGGCTTCCTAGTTTTATTTCCGGATGTCAATCAGATATTAAAGCACTTCAACGGTAAAATGAATTTGTGGAATAAACTGCGATTTGTCTGGATGAAGCACAAGAAATATATGACACGGGCTCGTGTTGTGATACTTGGGGTTGTGCCTAGATTTCAACGATCGGGTATTGAATCAGGATTGTTTTGGCATTTAAAAGGAGCCGTTGAGCGAAATCCACATTTAAAAGAACTGGAGTTGTCCTGGGTGGGTGATTTTAATCCTAAAATGAGGGTTTTGCAAGAATCAATGGGTGCCGCATTCGGTAAAAAGCATATTACCTACAGGTATTTATTTAATAATAAAAACAATGTGGACGTTCGGGCTACTTCTATTCCGGTTGATACCAAGTATAATACAACAAGTGAAAAAGAATTATAAATTTCAGAGATTAAATGCATTAAAAGCTTTGCAGGTTAAATTTTATAATTTACCTTTGCAGCCCGATACGAATTAGAATATTAAAGAATTAAATTATATAACAATGAAACAGGGAATTCATCCAGACAACTACAGGTTGGTAGCTTTTACCGACATGTCAAATGGGGATACGTTCATTACTCGTTCTACTGTTAACACTAAAGATACTGTTGAAATCGACGGAGTTGAATATCCTCAGGTTAAGTTAGAAATCTCAAGTACGTCTCACCCATTTTATACTGGTAAGATGAAACTTGTTGATACTGCAGGACGTGTAGATAAGTTCATGAGCAGATACCAAAAGCACTTTGATAAGCGTAAATAATTAGCTTATAAGTGATAAAATATAAAGCTTCGGTATTCCCGGAGCTTTTTTTTTACAATTATTGTAAATTGTTATCTGCAAATTTAGGCGATAAAATAGTTAATGATGAATTTGATACTTTTCGATAATACTTTCCGAGGTGGAATGCTACCTCTGACTTTTACCCGTCCTCAGGCAGATATACGGATTGGAATATTAACCGTTAAAGAGAAATGGGAGAAATGGCTAGATACTTCGGCTGGCTATTTGACAACAGAATTATTGAGCCGCAAGTTTGCATTGAATGTTAAGAACGATAACCTGTTTATATCAGCCTCTGTACTGCCAAATCAAAATTTAGTTGTTGCTGTCAAACAATTAAAACAAAATCAGGTACTCATAAAAGATGGGGTTTTGATAGCAGCGTGCGGAGCACAGAATTGTCTGGAAAGTATTCGTCAGGAACAAGTTGACAACTTTGAAAAGATTGAATTTCAGGAGGACTTCAATCTTCTTGATAAAATATATAAGTTGATCCCTTATAATCAATCGGAAATTAAAAGCGATTTTGATCTGATAACAAAAGGCAGAAGTTCACAACCAATTGATGAATCAGTAACGGTGGTTGGGTCAAATAAGAATCCGGATATAATAAATCAGGTTTTTATTGAAGAAGGAGCCGAAGTGGAGTATTGTTCACTGAATCCAAAAGAAGGCCCAATCTATATTGGTAAAAATGCAAAAATATGGGAAGGAGCAATGCTGCGAGGTCCAATTGCAATATGTGAATCTTCTCAGATCAGTATGGGAGCTAAAATTCTTCCTGGCGCTACTATTGGTCCTTGGTCAAAAGTGGGTGGTGAAGTAAGTAATTCTGTGATTACAGGATATTCGAATAAAGTACATGATGGCTATTTGGGCGATTCAGTATTAGGCGAATGGTGTAACCTAGGAGCGGACACCAATACCTCTAACCTAAAAAATGACTTTGCTTTGGTGAAACTGTGGGATTATAGTATTGAACGATTTGCAAAAACAGGATTACAGTTTTGTGGTTTGATTATGGGAGATTATTCACGTTGTGCGATTAACACCTCTTTTAATTCTGGAACAGTTATCGGAGTTGGAACAAATATTTTTGGAAGTGGATTTCCAAGAAATTTTGTGCCATCATTTGTAATTGGAGGGCCTCAAGGGTATAAAATTAACGGACTAAAGGTTGTTCTTAATACTGGGAAAAAAGCAATGGCACGGCGCAATGTGGAATTATCAGAGAATGATGCTGTGATTCTGGAAAATATCTATGATGAAACCCAAAAATATCGTGTGTCGTTAAAATAATTTTTGGCACACCAATTGACAATAAGCCAAGCGGATACTTTGTGAGTGAAGTTCCGACAAATTGTCATTATTGACTTTGAATTAGAGAAATTAAATATGGATAATAATAAATTTGGTCTTGATAAGGTACTGATGTCTGATGTTTTTGAGTCTGATGCTGAGTTTATTCCGATCGTATCTGATGAGGATGAACAAAATGTCAGGGCCTTTGAAGTACCTGACATCTTGCCAATTTTACCATTGCGTAACACTGTTTTATTTCCTGGTGTTATTATTCCAATATCTATTGGGAGAGAGAAATCTTTACGCTTAATTCGGGAAATTCAGAAATCGAAAGGAGTTTTTGGAGCTATTGCTCAGAAAGATGTAAAGGAGGATAACCCACAGAAAGATGACTTATTTGAAGTGGGAACGGTGGCGAAAGTCATCAAAGTACTTGAAATGCCAGATAACTCCACTTCTGTAATTATTCAAGGGAAAAAACGCTTTCAGCTCGAAGAAATGATTACCGATGAGCCATACCATATGGCAAAGGTAAAAGGACTGGAAGATGATACAGACGAAAAACAGCGTAACGAATTTGAGGCAGTTGTAAGTTCGATCAAGGATTTATCATTGCGTGTTATAAAGGCCTCATCAAATGTTCCGCCTGAAGCTTCGTTCGCAGTTAAAAACATAGAGAACGATGCTTTCCTGATCAACTTTGTTTGTTCCAATTCAGATATCAGCGTTGATCAAAAACAGGATTTGCTTGGCAAAAATAGCTTGTTCGACAGAGGAATGTTGTTGCTTGAGCATTTGGCCCGTGAAGTGCAGATGCAGGAGCTGAAAAGTGATATTCAGAGCAACGTTAAGCTGGATATTGATCAGCAGCAGCGCGAGTACATGTTGCAACAGCAGATTAAAACTATCCAGGATGAGCTAGGTTCGAGCCCTATTGAGCAAGAGGTAAAAGACTTAAAAGAACGGGCGAAAAAGAAAAAGTGGGGCAAAGAAGTAAAGGAACTATTTAAAAAGGAGCTTGATAAGCTGCAACGTTTAAATCCTGCAGCTGGTGAATATTCTGTGCAGCACAATTATTTACAGACTTTAATTGACATACCTTGGAATGAATTTACCAAGGATAATTACGATCTAAACAGAGCTGAACGTATTCTGGACCGGGACCATTATGGTCTTGATAAAGTAAAAGAACGTATACTTGAGCATTTGGCAGTGCTCAAACTAAAAGGTGAGTTAAAATCGCCGATCATCTGTTTGTATGGTCCTCCGGGAGTTGGTAAAACATCATTGGGTAAATCAATTGCCGAGTCATTAGGACGTAAATATGTTCGTATGTCTTTAGGAGGGGTGCACGATGAAGCTGAGATTCGTGGTCACCGCAAGACTTACATTGGGGCAATGCCTGGGCGAATTATTCAGAGCATTAAAAAAGCCGGTGCTGCAAACCCTGTATTCATTCTTGATGAGATAGACAAGGTTAATGCCAGTGCACATGGTGATCCGTCAGCAGCATTACTTGAGGTGTTAGATCCTGAGCAGAACGAACATTTCCATGATAACTTCCTGGAAGTTGATTTCGATTTATCAAAAACCATGTTCGTAGCTACTGCTAATACTCTAGGGAGCATTTCACAACCATTGCTCGATCGGATGGAACTAATTAATGTTAGTGGCTATATACTTGAAGAAAAGACTGAGATTGCTAAGCGTCATTTGTTACCAAAGCAAATGGAAAATCATGGTATTCCTAAGGGAACCATTTCGGTAAGTAAGAAAGTGTTGTCATATATCACTGAAGCATACACACGAGAATCGGGTGTTCGTGAATTAGACAAAGTTTTGGCCAAATTATGTCGTAAGATTGCTTTAAAGATTGCGAAAGAAGAGGAGCTTAAAAAGACCTTGGCAGTAAAAGACCTGGTTGATTACCTTGGTGTAGCACGTTTTTCTAAAGATAAATGGCAAGATAATTCAACAGCGGGTGTTGTAACCGGATTGGCCTGGACTGCGGTAGGTGGTGAAATTCTATTTGTTGAAACCAGTTTGAGCAAAGGTAAGGGCAAATTAACCTTGACCGGAAATCTTGGTGATGTGATGAAGGAATCGGCTGTATTGGCTTTAGAATACTTAAGAGCCAATTCCGATAAGTTAGGTATCAACAATGAGGCTTTTGATGAGTGGAATGTGCATGTTCATGTTCCGGAAGGGGCAATACCGAAGGATGGTCCTTCAGCTGGAGTAACAATGATTACATCGCTTGCATCGGCTTTTACTCAGCGTAAGGTAAGAGCACGGTTAGCAATGACCGGTGAGATAACATTGCGCGGGAAAGTTTTACCAGTAGGAGGAATCAAAGAAAAGATACTTGCGGCTAAAAGAGCAGGAATAACAGATATCATTCTATCTCACGAAAACAAGAAGGATATAGATGAGATTAATGATATCTATTTAGAAGGATTAGAATTCCATTTTGTTAAGGAAGTGTCTGAAGTACTCAATTTAGCACTGTTGGAAGAGAAAGTTAAAAATCCACTTGAGATATAAGATAAAGGCCGGTTGAAACCGGCCTTTATTGCTAATGAAAATTAAATTGAATCTCTTTTTTCTCAATAAGAAAGCCCTGGCAGAATTTATCTTCAAAATCAGAAAGTACAGTTTCCAAATCAGATGAAAGCCGCGCAAGAGATTTTCTAATAATCGATTTGGGGATATGTTGATAATATGCCTGGGCAACCGCTCCGGTGATGCTGGCAATTGTGTTGCTTGGGCCATTAAGCCAAATAGCTTTCCGAATCGCATCTTCAAAACTATTTGAATTTAAGAACGCCATAATTGCACATGGTACTGGCGACTGATATTTTTCTTTAAGTTTGTCAGCGCAATCCTTGCTAAAAGCTTTGGGAAGAACAATTCTGAGCTCATCTTCAATAAAGGCTCTAATGACTTTCTTATTCTGCCCCGATTTAGCCAAAAATATAGATCCGCAGAATGCTTGTGAGGCTTTTATTTTTTCGTCACTTGGGTGGGTAATAATTGTGGCCGCTTTGGCTTCTTTTATAGCTTCTTCAAGTGAACTTGCAGCAAAGCCAATGGGACTGACCCTTCTGGCAGCACCGTCGCCGGTGCTTTTATATACCTCAGTATGATCTGCCAATGCCCATTCTAAAAAAGCAGCTTGATAACCAGCTTTTGGATACCTTTGGACCCATTCTTTTAGGCACTGATCATAGGCCTTACGTTTTAAGATAGCATCCGCTGTGGCAATGGTTAAAACTGTATCATCTGTGTAAGATGAAAATGGCTTTAAAAGTTGAAAATTAGTCGTAGACTGTGGCGAATGGATAAAAGCAGATCCAATAATGTCGCCTACAATAGCTCCTCTCATTAATATAAATTTGTTAGGTATGGTAATGTAAAAATAGTGTTTACTTTAATCGACTCGTAGCTTCTTCATTCAGCTTATGATAAAAGGAGTATTTGAAAGGGTTAACGCCTCAAATAATTTGATTAACTGTAATTTAAATTTGTTATACGGGCTTGATTTTGCGGTTTTATTTTACGTGCTTATAGTTAGAATAATTACACTATGCGGGAGAGCTTAAAATATACCATCTGGTTCATAATTTCTGTATTGGCCATCTTGTTAATATGGTACTTTAGGGCTGTGGTGTCTTTTCTGATTGTATCAGCTGTTATATCATTGGTTGCTCGTCCGATTTTCGATATTATACGACGAATAAAAATTAAAAAATGGCGTCCCTCCAGTTCTTTTGCAGCTTTATCTACAGTATTAACACTTTGGGTGTTTGTATTGGTTTTTTTCCGCGTCAGTGTACCGTTTATCGTTAAGGAAATACATTTTTTATCGAATGTAGATTTAGATGCGGTGTTTGATACTGCCGAGCGTTTGTTAGGTTCATTTATTGAACCAATAAAAGAAACAGAATTTGGCAAAGCAGGAATGGATGTTATTGAAGGACAGATTAAAGAAACAGCTCTTACCTTTTTTGATTTCTCCAGGATAAGAGACCTTTTTGCTTCTTTGGCTGGTTTTGTTGGTGGCGTGTTTATTTTTGCTTTCAGTGTATCATTTATCACTTTCTTTTTTTTAAAAGAAGAATGGTTAATTGTTCAAGGTTTGCTACTCTTTATCCCTAACAATTTCGAAGAAGGGATTAAGCATGTTCTGGCATCTATTAAAACTTTACTAAGACGTTATTTTATTGGTATTATTATCCAGATAACGCTAATCAGCCTTGTAGTAACATTTGGGCTGTTGCTCGTAGGTATAGAAATTCAACACGCTGTTATCATCGGATTATTTTCTGGCTTTATTAATGTCATCCCATATATGGGACCACTTATTGGTGCTTTTTTTGGTTTTCTGGTTTCATTGGTTGTTTATGTTCAGATGATTGTTGCACCTGATTTTATGCACTATATGTTTGGTGTATTTTTAGTGTTTGTAATCGTACAGTTGCTTGATAATATTGTTTTCCAGCCATTTATATTTTCAGCTAGTGTCAGGGCACATCCTCTTGAAATTTTCATTTTGATTTTGATGGCCGGATATATGTCTGGTATAATAGGAATGTTTCTGGCAATACCAGTTTACACCATAATTCGAGTGATTGCCAAAGAGTTTTTCTTCAATTATAAATTAGTTAAAAAACTTACCGAAAAAATAAAGGAATAAAAGGTCTGAAATAATATATTTGTCGTTCTAAACAATTTAATCACTGATTCGTTATCAATGTTTGAAAGTTGAAGTGTTAAAAAATAACAACAAAATATAAAAAGAATCTGAGGAAATACAAGGCTTACAGAAGCTTCGTAATTAAGCCTCAGACACAAATTGCGACTAATTATGGTAAAGACTTTATCCAGGTCCCTATGTCTTGGGAAAAAAATCTTAAAGTTTTTCTTTGTGTTTCTTGTTCTGTACCATTTTACAGGGCTTACAACACAGGCATATGCTAAAAAGGACGGACCGGCGCCTGATGTAAAAGTTGGAGAGCGGCTTTTCTATGGTTTAATCCCAACCGGAGATGGTTCTCAATCATGTGTATCCTGTCATACAATGTATTCAGGCGATAGCATTAACTGGAATCCATCTGCATTTGAAATGGCAAAAGTAGCTGCAGAAATGGATTTAGCCACTTTTAAGGAGCATTTATTAACTCCTTCCGGAGCCATGCGCGAAAAAGTACATGTTAAATATCAGCTTGATGATGAGCAGCTTTTTCATCTTCAGGGATATTTGATAGAATTATCGGAGACGGGAGTAAAGGATCAACCGATGTCAATCAATAAATTGTTGATATTCTTGCTACTTGGTGGTCTGATGACTTTTGCCTTAGTTGATATTTTCTTTACGAAGAAAATTCCATACAAAGCAGTTCATGTTCTGATTATCATTTTTGGACTTAGCTTTCAATTGAAAATTGTTGCACACGAAATGATAGATTTTGGACGAAGCGAAGATTACATGCCTGACCAGCCGATTAAGTTCTCACATAAAGTACACGCAGGTGATAATAAAATTGACTGTTTATATTGTCACTCAAATGCCGATGAAGGAAAGTCAGCAGGTATCCCAAGTGCAGGATTGTGTATGAACTGTCACCAGGTTGTTCGCAATGGATCAAATTCTGGTCAATTTGAAATTGCCAAAGTAGTTGATGCATATGAAAACAATAAGGACATTGAATGGGTACGCATTCACAATCTACCAGATCATGTATTCTTTAGCCATGCACAACACGTAAATGTTGGTCAACGAGATTGTCAGGAGTGTCATGGCGATGTTGAGAATATGCATATACTTAAGCAAGAGAATGATTTGTCGATGGGATGGTGCTTAGACTGTCATAAAGAGACCAACGTGAATTTTAAAGGGAATGACTATTACAAAACTTTCGAGGCTTTACACAAAGATTTAGCTGAGGGTGTTCGTGACTCTATTCAGGCTGCTGATATAGGCGCTAACGATTGTATGAAATGTCACCATTAATAAAGAAATAATCAGTTTACAATATGAAAGAATACTGGAGAAGCCTTGAAGATTTGTTGCCTGCTGAAGAAGCTCCGCAAGAGAAAAAATCTTCGATGGTACTTTCTGATGCAGATTCATCTAAAAATAGCCGTCGTGACTTTTTAAAGTATTTCGGTTTCAGTATTGCATCGGCAGCCGTATTAGCCGGATGTGAGCGACCTGTTAAGAAAGCCATCCCTTATTTGATACAACCAGAGGAAGTAAAGCCTGGAACAGCCAATTATTACGCATCTACTTTTTATGATGGAGCCGAAATGGTACCAATCCTTGTTAAGGTGCGCGATGGTCGTCCTATAAAAATTGAAGGAAATGACCTTTGCCAGATGACTGGCGGTTCAGCTTCAGCACGTGTGCAGGCTTCCTTATTAAACTTATATGATGAGTCGCGTCCGGCTCAGCCAACATTAGATGGAAATCCAATTCGTTGGGAAGATGTTGACACTAAGTTAACTGAAACACTTGCGACCTGGGATGCTACAAAAGAATTTGTGATTGTAACATCTAGCATCATCAGTCCTTCAACAAAAAAATTGATAGCTGATTTTGTAGCGAAGTACCCATTTGTAGTTCACGAAATATTTGATGCATACTCATATTCAGCTTTGCGCGATGCTTACAATCAAAGTTTTGGTAAAGCGATGATTCCATCGTTCCGTTTCGATCAAGCGAAATTAGTGGTTGGGTTCAATGCTGATTTTTTGGGTACATGGTTACAGCCAACAGCTTTTGGACGTCAGTACGCATCAGCTCGAAAGTTAACTAAGGGGCAACGGGAAATGATGCGCCATGTGCAGTTTGAGCCAATTATGACTTTAACTGGTTCCAATGCTGATGAGCGTGTGCCAATGCCAGCGGTTGATGAAGCTTATTATCTTGCAGGTTTATATTCTGAGTTAGCTAAAAAAGCAGGTGTTAGTGCTCCTTCTGTAAAAGCACCTGAGACCATTGTAAAAGTAGCTATTGAATTGGCTGCAGCGGAAGGTCAGTCACTTGTTGTTTCAGGTACTAATGATTTGAGCATTCAAACTTTAGTGCTTGAGATCAATCAATTGCTTCAGAATATTGGTCAGACTGTGTTAACAGATGTGCCTGTCAATTTGTATC
>NZ_CEXQWX010000129.1:0-17555 GCF_982718395.1 Carboxylicivirga sp. | reverse complement strand
GTGTTATTCGGTTTCCTTTTTGAGATTTATGCTATCATGAAAAAACCTAAAGCCGAAAAATAATCAATTAACAAGATGGGAATATTTGAAGCATTGGTTCTTGGAATTATCCAGGGACTAACTGAGTTTTTGCCTGTAAGTAGCAGTGGTCACCTGGAAATTGTTAAAGCAATTTTTGGAGACAATGCTGTTGCCAAAGAAAGTATGTTTATGACGGTGATGCTGCATGGTGCCACTGCATTTAGTACAATCGTTATTTTTAGAAAAGAGATCATGGAGATTCTGACTGGATTATTCCAATTTAAATGGAATGAACAAACCATTTTCTCTTTAAAGATTATTTTATCAATGATTCCTGCAGCATTTGTTGGAATTGCTTTCAATGACCAGATTGAAGCCTTATTTAACAATCAAATATTGCTTGTTGGTATGATGTTACTGGTAACATCAGCCCTTTTGTTTTTAGCTGATAAAGCCAAAACAACCGAGAAAGGAGTATCCTATTTCCACGCTATTATAATTGGTGTAGCACAAGCCATTGCAATTTTACCAGGTATTTCTCGGTCAGGAGCTACAATCTCTACATCAGTTTTGCTAGGTATTGACAGAACCCGGGCTACACGTTTTTCTTTTCTGATGGTTGTTCCGCTTATATTAGGAAAAATGGCTAAAGATCTTCTTTCAAGCGAATTCACAACTAGCGATGTATCCTTTATGCCTATAATCATAGGTTTTATTGCCGCATTCATTACAGGAATGCTGGCCTGTACATGGATGATCAAACTTGTTAGAAACAGTAAACTGACCTACTTTTCGATTTATTGTGCCATCATAGGTTTAATAGCAATTGTTCACCAATTATTTTTTTAGCAGATAAATTATAAATATCCAATCAACAATGACCATAGAATACAGTGAAGAACGCTTTCGTGAAGGACAGGTTTTATTGATTAACAAACCTTTGGAATGGACTTCTTTTGACATTGTGAATAAAATACGCCTCTCACTAAAACGCTATTTAGGCATTAAAAAAATTAAGGTGGGACATGCTGGTACGCTTGATCCTCTGGCCACAGGCTTGGTCATTGTTTGTACAGGTAAAGCAACAAAGCAAATTGATCAATTCCTGGGAATGGATAAGCAATATATCGCTAATGTAAGACTTGGTGCCACAACCCCTTCATTTGACCTTGAAACGGAAGTGGACAAAACCTATCCTTACGAACACATTAACCAGGAGGCAATTGAAAAAGCATTAGAGTCCTTTAGAGGTAAAATAGAGCAGATTCCACCCATGTTTTCTGCATTAAAGGTTAACGGACGTAAGCTCTATGAGCTTGCCAGGCAAGGGAAAGAGGTTGAACTTAAGGCCAGAGAAATAACCATTAGTGACCTGAAACTACTTCATTGGGAAGGCCAGGACTTGAAATTAGACATTTCATGCAGCAAAGGCACTTATATTCGATCTTTAGCCCGTGATTTGGGTTATGAACTGGAATCAGGTGGTCATCTAACCGGACTAATACGAACAAGAATTGGTACTCATCAACTATCTGAATCATTATCAATTGTAGATTTTGAAAAAAATCTTGCTACTTTTGCAACAAAATAGAAAATACCACGTATAAGGTACCCTGTTTGGAAGAAAATAAACGACTAATCCTTTGTTAACAGGATTGTACAGAAGGTTCTTCATCTTACTTGCAGTAAGGTGATTTTCTTTGTATTTACTTGATAATAGAAATTAGAAAAACGAATATATATGAAGTTATCAAAGTTTAAGTATAAACTACCGGAAGAGCTTATTGCATTGCATCCTGCAGAGAATCGCGACGAATCGCGCTTAATGGTGCTTAACAGACAAACCAAAGAAATTGAGCACAAAATCTTTAAAGATGTCATCAATTATTTCGATGATCAGGATGTAATGGTGTTTAACAACACCAAAGTATTTCCGGCAAGACTATATGGTAACAAAGAAAAAACGGGTGCTGAAATCGAAGTATTCCTTCTTCGGGAGTTGAATAGAGAACAACGTCTTTGGGACGTTTTAGTTGATCCGGCTCGTAAAATCCGTATAGGTAACAAACTATACTTTGGTGATGATGACAACTTAGTTGCCGAAGTAATTGATAACACTACTTCTCGCGGTCGTACCCTTCGTTTCTTATATGATGGCTCTTACGAAGAGTTCAAAGATACTTTGTATGGAATGGGCGAAACACCACTTCCTAAGATCATCAATCGTGAAGTAGTTCCTGAAGATCGTGAGCGTTATCAAACGATATATGCCAAGCACGAAGGTGCAGTGGCTGCTCCAACTGCTGGTATGCATTTTAGTCGCGAATTGATGAAGCGTTTGGAGATAAAAGGTGTTGATTTCTCTGAGATTACGTTGCATGTTGGTTTAGGTAATTTCCGTCAGGTTGATGTGGAAGATTTAACCAAACACAAGATGGACTCAGAACAGATCTTTATCACGGAAGATGCAACTAAAATCATCAATTTAGGAAAAGATCGTAAGAAACGTGTTTGTGCAGTTGGTACAACTGTAATGAGAACACTTGAAAGCTCAGTATCTACATATGGTCATGTGAAACCATTTGAAGGATGGACCAATAAATTCATTTTCCCTCCTTATGAATTCCAGGTGGCGAATTCCATGATCTCGAACCTTCATTTACCATTATCAACCTTAATGATGATGACTGCCGCCTTTGGAGGATATGACTTCATCATGGAGGCGTATGATATTGCGGTGAAGGAAAAATATCGCTTTGGCACCTATGGCGATGCCATGCTGATAATATAATTAACTCATATATTGACACTAAAGCCAGCCTCAAGCTGGCTTTTTTTATTTTATTACCACTCCTTTTTTTGTAACTTGGATTAGCACACCAAAAAAGAAAATGCAATGGTACGCTTATTTGTTCCTGTTAATTTCTCTGAATACTCTATTAATGCTGTGTATTATGCGCTTAAACTGGGGCAAAAAATCCCGACTGTAATTACACTCGTCAACTGCCAACCTCCAATTGATGATTCGAACATCAACCACATGAGCAATTCAAAGGCTCTAATGGATTTAAAAAATAAATTGGAATCTCAGTTTAATGCACATCAGAAAAAGAACATCAACCTGCTTACACGTTACGAAACAGGGTATCCGGAAGACATTCTGGTTAAGATCAGTATAAAAGAAGAACCCGATGCCATCGTTATGGGAACCCGTAGTAAAGGTGAAACTATTAAAGAGTTGTTAGGCAGTGTTACCAGCGATGTCGTAAAAAATGCCAAAGTACCGGTTTTAGCCGTTCCTGCTGTTAGTATGGTTGACACTGAAAGAATCAGTAATATCTTATTCGTAACTGACTTTAGCGATTGTGATTACCGATCCATTCATAAACTAATTCGATTAATCACACCTTTTCAGACACAGATCTTCGCGGTTCATTTTAAGGGTTCACAACCTGATAAATGGGATAAAAAAAGGCTTGAAGAAATGCGATTGTATTGCCATCAAACTTACCGAAACTATTCAGTCAATTTTAGTTTTATTACAGGCGAAGATTTCATTTCAGATCTGGACTCATTTATTCAAACAAACAACATTGACCTGATCGCTATGACACGACATAAACGTAACATGATATCAAAAATATTGCACCCCAGTATTACTCGCAAGATATTGTTTCATACCGACATACCACTTTTGGTTTTTCATGAATAGGGAAAACATTCATTTTAGCAATGAGGTTATTTTGTATAAAAACAGTAATTTAAGAGCTTATTATATCGATAAACTAAGGATTTTGCATAAATCAATGTCTGAAAATAAAAAGATTTAAAGATGGGTACAGGGAAAAAACGAATTGGGATTTTATCAGCCGGTGGTGATTGCCCTGGCATCAATGCTGCCATTAGAGGGGTAGGAAAAACAGCTATTGTCAAATATGGAATGGAAGTAGTTGGTATTGCCAATGGCTTTAGTGGTCTGATGAATATGGAAGCAACGGCCATGGAAGAAAAAGCACTGTCCGGCATCATTACTGTTGGAGGAACTATTCTCGGCACTTCCCGTTTTAAGCCTTTTAAAGCTGAGGAAGGAGAAACCGAAAATAAACCTCAGAAAATAAAAGAGAATTACGATAAGCTTGGATTGGACGCCTTGGTGTGTATTGGTGGAAATGGCACGCAAAAAACAGCTAATTTGCTATCACAAGAAGGTCTGAATGTGATTGGAATTCCTAAAACCATCGATAATGACGTTTATGGAACAGACGTAACCTTTGGTTTTGATTCCGCAGTTGATATTGCTACCGAAGCTATCGACCGTCTTCATACAACAGCTAACTCCCATAAGCGTGTAATGGTAATTGAGATGATGGGACACCACGCGGGATGGATTACTTTACTCTCCGGTATTGCTGGAGGTGGTGATGTAATCTTGTTGCCAGAAATTGAATATGACCTTGATAATGTATGCAACTGTCTATTGGAACGTAATAAAGTTGGTAAACCCTATTCCATTGTTGTTGTCGCAGAAGGCATTGAAAAACCAAAGAAAAAATCAGCTGCCAGCTATATTGGTAAAAAAATACAAAAAATGACTGGTATGGAAACCCGTGAAACCATTCTTGGTTACATTCAGCGTGGTGGAAGCCCGAGTCCTCAGGATCGAATCCTGGCGACACGCTATGGCGCACATGCAGCCGAACTTATTTATCGTGGCGAGTACGGAACAATGGTATCCTTAAAAAATGATGTGATTACATCTGTTCCACTAAGCGAAGTTGGTGGTAAATTAAGACTGGTTAATCCTGATCATTATTTAATCGATCAAGGACGTAGCATGGGTGTTTGCTTTGGATAAAATACTATCTATTGAATATATGAGGGCAATCATTAATCAGATGGTTGCCCTTTCCTTTTTCATTCAATCCCTCCTTTTAATTATTATTCCCACCTCTAATTTAGAATATTGCATTAGTGGCTAATTACTATCTTTGCAAAAAAAATTAATATGCAAGCAGAAGAAATCAAAAAGCTGAACGAGAAATTTATCAACTCATCAGCTCAAGAAATATTAAGCTATTTTATCGAACAATATGGTGATAAAATAGGACTGGCATCAAGTCTTGGAGCTGAAGATCAAGTGTTAACTGAAATGGTTGTAAACATCAATCCTGACACGAAGATTTTCACACTCGATACAGGTCGACTTTTTCCTGAGACTTATGATCTGATTGACCGCACATCACGCAAGTACAAAAAGAATCTGGAAATATACTTCCCTAAGAAGAAGAAAGTTCAGAAAATGGTAAATGCGAAAGGTATCAACCTGTTTTTTGAAAGCGTTGAGAATCGTAAAGAATGCTGTTTCAACCGCAAGATTGAGCCATTACAAAGAGCTTTTAAAGGCCTGGATGTATGGATTTGTGGTCTTCGTGCAGCACAATCAGTGACACGAACTGACATTGATAAAGTGGAATGGGACGCCAATAATAACCTTATAAAGATTAATCCTCTTGCAGACTGGAGCGAAGAACAGGTTTGGGATTACATCAAAGAAAAAGGTATCCCGTATAATACTTTACACGATAAGGGTTATCCAAGTATTGGCTGCCAGCCATGTACACGTGCTATTATGGAAGGTGAAGATGTTAGAGCCGGTCGCTGGTGGTGGGAAAATCCGGATACAAAAGAGTGCGGCTTGCACAAAAGGTAACATTACCGGATTAGGTATCAAAAGGATAAAACGAGCATTGCAGGCATCTGTAATGCTCATTTTTATTGCTTAATAACAGGTCATTACCAGTCAATTATTAATATTAGTCATCTGAGTAAACCAGATAATCTCTCAATCTAATATGCCAATCTCTTAATTGATAATGATTGTCATAGAATGAGGTGTGGCGGTCTATAAATCGTATCTATCAGACTCCAAATTATTAGTGGCGGTTACTTAATGGATAGTAAAAGTCAAATAATTACATCTGCCGGTTAATTTATGCTATGTGGAGATTACAAAATCGATGTATCAAGTCATAAAATCGATTCTGTTGGTTAAATAATATCAAATGTCAACAATAAAATCGAAGGTGGTGATCGCTTAATCTCATGTGACAGTGGCAAAATCAAAGGTGACAATCGCCAAAACAAATGTGGCTGTTACAAGATTCCATGTTACTCTTGTTAAAAGTCAAGTGACAGTCACCAGATTCCAGCTAACTTTTGCCGGAACTATTTTTATATTTCCTGTTTCTCAATGCTATTAGTCAAAAGCCTGATAGAAACCGCTATAAACCCCAATTAGGTAAATAAAAAATCACAGCGCACAGTTACCTGTTAATGCTGTGATTTAAAAATTGTCTGTCGGAATATTGGATCAGAATCTGAATATTAATCCGCCAGAGAAATCTCCTTGAACCGTTAATACGCCTGTGCTAATGCCAACGCCGCTACTTGGCCCGCCAGAACCAATGCCTAAGAAAAGTCCACCGCCTGAAAAGTACATCGGTAATAATAAGCGCCCTTGCATACGAATACCAATCCGATCATTGAAGAAGAACTTTAAACCTCCGCCTAAAGCTGCCGAAAATGAGACATGATCTGACACTCCGTGTGTGGTCATATTGAACCATGTAACACCCAATGATGCCATTCCAAAGGGTACAACTGGTCCTTTACTTAATTCTTTAACTCCTCCCAGTTGAAAATAGTCAATGGCCATGTCGTAGTATGTCACATCACCTGCAGCAAAATCCTGGTATCGTGCGGTTGTTTTTGAACGGGTATATGAGAATTCACCCAAAGTACCGGGCATTACCTCAACCGATAAAATACCACCAAAATTAGCGGCGTTATCCATCTTAAATTTCGCTCGGTAAAGATTAACATGTCCATTCAAAGAAATGCCATAAATGGGCGTTAATTCAATTCGACGGCCGACAGAAGATGTTTGTCGTTTAACAGGCTCCTCTACTTTATAGGTTTGCTGAACTGTTCCTCTTGAGCTGGTTGGGTTTTGCGCAGTCAGGCATATACTCAGACTAAGTCCGAGCAATATAGAAAATAACTTAGGCTTGATCATTCTTTCAAAATTAATGGGTTAATAATTTGATTACCTAATGTACAACAAAATTACTTCTGTTTTGATTAATCCAGGATCAAACAATTCCCAATAACTGCACACAAATTACTAATAATACCATTGCTACCGGATAAACAGTTGCATAAGCGATGGCAGCAGCATTACTATCTGTCATGCTATCTACGGCTGCCAAACCTGGCGTACTGGTCATCGATCCGGTAATGGTACCCAACAAAGTAAGAATATTCAATGATTTCATAAAATAGGCTGCCACAACAGCCATTATCATCGGAAACAGTGTTAAAATTCCTCCTATCACGAAAAGCTGAGCTCCATAATTCATATAAGTATCTACCAAAGTGGCGCCTGCTTTTGTTCCTACGGATGCTAAAAATAACATCAATGCCAGTTGTCGAAGCAATTGGTTGGCAGCACCTGACATACTCCAGATAACAGGACCAGTGCGACCAATGCGAGCCAGAATCATTGACACAGCCAGAACACCTCCAGTCAATCCCAGGCTAAAAGAAAACGAACCACCAAACGACAATGACATTTTCCCGAACAACACCCCAAGCACTATACCTGCTGCAACAGGGAAAAAGTCAGTATCTGATAGCTTTTTATCGTTATTTCCAAAAATGCGGATCACTTGTTTCATATTTTCACGACTACAAGCCACCATTACTTTATCTCCCATTTGTAATTTGATAGATGGTGTTGGAGTAATGTCGATTCCACTTCGACGAATTCTGGTAACAGTTGCCTGATAGTTGGTCCATAAATTAAAAACGCTCAGTGCTTTATTCACAGCTTCGGTGTTGGTTACCAAAATCGATTGCACTTCATAGCCTTCATTTAATGGAATCTTTTCTTCTGTATCCGAACCTATCAGCAATGTAATTTTTTCAAGGGCATCTTTTGTTCCAACAGCTCTAACCAGATCTCCTTTGCTTAAAATGGTTTTATTATTTGGTGTTGTGGCATAACCATCATGCATTACACGCGATATAACAGCCTGTGTCATTGAACGAACTCTTAAGTGCCCGATGGTTTTACCTATGATATTTTCATTTTCAACCACCAAATTTTTATGCATGATTTCAGGGAAACCCGATTCGGCATTTTTCTCATAATCACGTTCGGCTTTTTTAACATCAGCCCTTATAATTTTGGGATAGAACTTGGCAAATAATATCACACCAATTACGCCGAATGGATAAGCCACTCCATAACCGATGGATACAAGTGGCGAATTCGTTGTTTCAATAGCGGCCGCCAAACCAGGAGTCGAAGTTAAAGCACCGGTTAATAATCCAGTGATAATAGGCATATCAACATCAAATGCTTTATACAGCACAAAAGCCATAACCGAACCCGATATAATTACGACTGTTGCCAACAATGCCAGATTCCGTCCGTTTTTTTGGAAAGAATCAAAAAATCCGGGACCAGCCTGAACTCCAATTGTATAGATAAACAATATCAATCCGATCTGTTCAAGTATCCGGGGCATCACCACTCCAAAATGACCAAAGACTAAGGCCACAAAAATAATGGCAGATATATCAAGCGATACACCTTTAATTTTAATATTGCCAATGATAAAGCCCAGGCAAATAATAACAAATAGGGCAAAATAGCTGGTTTGTAATAGTTCCATTATGTAATAATTAGTCCTAAATATTAATTAAAAGGATTGAATGTGGACGTTTTCTGAAGCTGATCATGATTATTTTGCAAAGATACACTTTCCTTCTCAACGATACTTTCCTATTTTTAATAATTGAAAATGATGACACAAAATGATAGATATGAAGCGGGTGAGAATAATCGTTGATGGAAGAGTACAAGGTGTAGGATTTAGATATTTTGTTGCAAATGGTGCCAGAACACACAATGTTACCGGCTATGTTCAAAACCTACCTGATGGTAAGGTAGAAATTGACGCCGAAGGCGAATGTGAGAACATTCATCATTTTATGACCGAATGCCGTCAGGGCCCTGCCCTCTCCCGCATTGATACTTTTATGGTCAGTGATATTCCGTTTTATGGTTATCGACAATTCAGGATCAAACAAAGGAAATAAAGTAAAAGGATGCGATCTTTATATAAATGCTGCTAATAGAGATCACAACCATAAAATATAATGTTAAAAACTAACAACCTTAATTTTTTTATAATTCTTGTGTAACATATTCGGATAAGTGCGCGTCCTACCAATGTCTTTGAGGCAATTTTATGACAGTAGAAGAATTTAACCAGGCCGTAAATCAATACTCTGATGGGGTTTATCGCTTTGTTCTTAAAAACATTAAGGATGAGGACAAAGCGAAAGACATCATACAGGATACATATGAGAAATTGTGGAAAAAGCACGTGGATATAAATTTTTCAAAAGTCAAGAGCTACCTTTTTTCGGCAGCTTATCATACTTTAATCGACCTGACCAGACGTGAAAAGAAACAAGCCCAATGGGACGAAGTGGATTTTAAGAACCATGCGCATTCTGAAGGATATAATGATTTAAATGAGGTATTGCATAATGCTGTTGAGCGTCTTCCTGAGAATCAGCGGATGGTGGTTATGATGCGTGATTATGAGGGTTATTCATATAAGGAGATTAGTGATATAACAGGACTTTCTGAATCACAAGTGAAAGTTTACATTTTCAGAGCCCGTAAATATTTGAAAGAATACATTGGTAAAATCGAAGTTTTAGTTTAATGATGATTAACAGGGATAACTACGAAGCATTTATGCTTGACTACATTGAAGGAACCATTTCCAACGATGATAGACAGGAACTGCTTGCCTTCCTGGATAAGCATCCTGAATTAAAAAGTGATCTTAAGCTTGACATTAATATCAACTTAAGTGCGGACAATGATGTGTTTGAGCTTAAGGATCAGCTGCTAAAGCATGATGCAGATGAATACGACCTTCCTGTAAAAGATTTCTTACTTATAAAACATTGTGAAGAAGGATTATCCGCTAATGAAAAAGCAGAACTAATTCTAATAGAGCCGGATGAAGACAAACAGCTGGCATCAATTGATCGCTACAACAACACAGTGCTTCAGCCTGATCGCTCTGTTACCTTTAGCAAAAAATCAGGTTTACGCCGATCGCGTCTGATTCCATATTTCAAGCAAAGTGTTCTGAACCGGAGTGTAGCAGCCATTGCAGCTATGGCCTTGTTTGCATCCATTTGGTTATTTACTGATCAATCTGCGTTGCAAAACAATAACGTTGCTGATAATAATGAACAAAAAACGGAGCTTAGTACTCCAGAAGTTTATACAGCCGAAAGTAAAATACTGGAAAAAGTACTTCCCGGCGAAACACAGCCATCAAAGGATAGTTTGCTTGAGTTGTCGAATAATCCAATGGGAACAAAAAAACAAACGCCGGTACGAAAAGAGCCTAATACGAACAAAGCAAAAACTCAATTCCTTGCATCCATCGAGGATATTAATATTGACAATAACCGACCGATTAACGCCTATGAACATGGCTTAAATGTAATGATGCCTCAGTACATGAATAATAATCTTTTACGACAGGAATTGGCCAGTATTTACATGCAAATTGAAGAGGAAGAGAAATCACCTGGTCTTTCTTTAGCCATTGTTGAAGGAGGTGTCAAAGTGATGAATTTCTTATCCAAAGAATCGGTTAAGATGGAGAAATACTATAATGCAGACGGAAAGGTTATTGGGTATCAGGTTAAAGGTGATAATCTGGAAGTTAACAAAAGAGTGAAATAATTTTTCAGGCCCGCACTTTATCTATAAGCATTGAAAAATAAAAGTTAGCTCCCTTTCCTGATTCTGATTCCAGCCATATTCTACCTCCTAAAAGTGATAACATTTCCTTACATATTGACAAGCCTAAACCTGTTCCTCCTGTTCGATTGGCCAATTCAATTTGGGCTTGTTTAAAACGGTCAAAAATTGAATTGTGTAGTTCTGGTCGTATCCCAACACCTGTGTCTTTCACAAAAAACAGGATATCTTCCTTTTCAATTCTGTACCCAAGCTCTATCTGCCCTTTATGGGTAAATTTAATGGCGTTATTAACGAGGTTATGGAAAACGCGTGTCAATTTCTCCTTGTCGGTATAAATCGCCAAATCTGGTATCTCTGTTCTGGCTTTTAGCTGAACTTCCTCTTTCATCATGGGTGAAAAATAGTTATGTACACCACTTATTAATTGATTCAAACCAAACTCTTCGTTATGAATGTAACTATTACCTGATTCTAGTAAGGAGGTATCCATCACATCATTAACAATAGATAATAACTGCCTGGAGCTTTGAAGAATAATACTTAAATATTGCTCCATTTCTTCCGGCTTTGTTCCTTCTGTTTGCGCAATTTCAGTGAATCCAACAATGGCATTCATTGGAGTGCGCAACTCATGGGATATATTCTCAATAAAAGCCGTTTTTAGTTTTTCGTTTTCTTTTGCAACACTTTCGGCCTTTCGCAAGCGACGGATGTGTATTTTACTAAAGATTAGCAGACAAACAGCGGTAGCCAATACATAAAACCAACCTTTATAATGTTGAATCTGGGTTAAAGTTTCCTGATCGTCGGCTATTACTAATGCTAACTTGTCTGAAAAAAGAATCCATAAAGCGCCAATTATTAAATAAATAGCTGATAAGCGATATTCAAAGGGAATCTTAAAATAGATTTTTCTAATTAGTAAGTTCATAAGTAAATATTGCAGTTATTACCCGGGATAAATTTACCGCCATAGTTACAAAATATGTCCAAAAATAATTAAATCTATTTGATAAAAAGCATGATTATATTGACCGATGCACGCATTATTATTAATAATTCTATTTACTATTCATACAGTACTGATTCATCCCAACCATCTAAGTGTAAGATAACTGCTTCTTCACTATCTCTTAACGTTTTTATATAGAAACTTTTTTGTTTTTCAATCACAGCATCACATTCTTCTGTATTCACAAAATTGAATCTTAAATAACGTTGAACTGGGTATGATTCTGCCACAGCTCCAGAGTCGATTAATTGCAATTGCCAGGTACTTCCATCGCATCCACTGGAAATATACTCAACATTCAGGCAATTTCCTTCAATGGATATGTTCTTAATATTTAATCCTTCAGCATTTGCAGTTTCGTAACCTTCAGGCCAAATTCTTACCACGTCGTCACAGCCTTCGGTATATTCCAATACAGCTTTCCCGTCTTCGCACTTAACACCTGTTGGCGGTGGCCAATAAATCATAGTGCAAGCAACTTCACTATGCCATTTCTCCATATAGTTATCAGACACATTGTTAAATCCTTCAATTTTCTTCTGAAATAGAATTGTATTAACACTTTGATGATAAGGTAAGTAATATGCAGGCCCTCCACAATAACTTCTGCCAATAGCTGCAAATTCCCATTCATCGGCGTTGTTGCATTCTACACTTTCCGATATTGCTACTAATTCTTTATAGGTTTCATCGAGCCATAACTCGTACTCTTCTTTGCTCTTTTCGTCACTCTCACATGAGTAGATCAGTGTTAATGATATTAACACAAGAAAGAAAAAACGTATTTTCATTTTAATATTAGTTAACCGTTCTTTCTTTCAGACGCTGAATTGACAAAAAAGTTGCATGCCAGCTCAATTTTTCAACTATTGATTGATACTAACTGCCATTTCGTATCCATTAACCACTATTTGCGGAGATGAATCATTGACATTGCCATACTCATAGTTGAATTCCAAATTATTATCATCTTTAATTTTCTTCCTTATAACATACTTACCTTCCGAAATATTCAAGTCAGGATATTGAAGTTTTCCCGATAAAATGAAGGCTTTAGGGTTAGCCAAAGTCATATCAATCTCAGTATACTTACCAGTAATCTCTATTTTCTGAAATTCAGACGATACACTTTCAATTTCAATCTCATCTTCATATCCCGAATGTACCAAGGATTTGCCTAAGCTACCAATGGTAAACTCGTTGTACTTACCATCTTTTGATTTTAGTTTGTTTACCTCCTGAATTTTAATCTCATTTTCATATGCCTCAAGCAGTTCTAATGAGTTAATTCTGGAAGCAACAAATTCAATGTACTTAGCGGAAACTCTTAAATCTTCAACATCATCAAACATAAAGGAACCTTCATACCCCTCTAAATAAAGCTGTTTAGCAACTCTCATGTTCAAGTTGGCATATTTACTGATGATATTCACATTTTGTGCATCGTTACCATTAAAACTGCCTTCGTAAATATTTAAGTCGATAGATGCTGTTTCACCAGTTGCAATTTTCGAGTATTTGGCTTCTAAGGATAATGACTTTGTTTCTTTGGTTGATAACGTACTTTCATATAATTTAAGCTTAACATTATTTGTTGATGCCATTGCTAATTGAGAATATTTCAGATCGCCTGTCACATTTCCTGATACTTCATTAAATTCTGATTTTGTATCATATAAGTTTAGCCTTAAGTTACCTTCGATATTACCTTTTACTTCCAGTTTGGAATATTTAGCATCCACATCAATATTAGATTTTTCGGGCAACCAAATATCACACCGTTTTATTTTAAATTCTTTCAACTTAATGCTTTGCTTTTTGTCTGATTTTAATGAGACTTTACTCCATTTCATTCCCATTATTTCCAGATTGAAATTATTCTGAAAGGCCAGATCAATAACAGCCTCACTCCCACCTGAATTACCTTTAAGAATGGATGATTCCATTAGCTCTTTTAACTTATCTAAATCTTCTTCTTTTCCATCTGCCATATATTCCAGTTCAATTCTGACTTCATTATTGACAGAAGGTCTTACATTCACCGTTATGTCATATAAATTCAGTTGAATATCAGCCGAAGATTTAATATTAATCTTCTTTTTTAGTGTTGTAGATGTTTCATTCTGGGCAAGTCCATTTATTGATCCTAACAGAATGATGAAGCTTAGTAATATTTGTTTATATCCTGATATGCTTTGATTTATTTTCATCTTTTTGCTGTTTACGTTTTTCATTGATTAAGCGTTCAATTATCCGCAGACGTTTCTCGTAAGTATCCAGCATAATCAGTACGGCGCGCTCGTTATAACCATGCTGTTTTATATCATTTAATCCTTTATTATAAATGGTATCCAATAACTCCAATTCATCGAGTAACAGTAGATCCAGTTTAGCATCTGTTGACGGTAATGATCTTAGTTCATCCCATTTCAGGTTCACCTGATCAATATAATGACGTTCTTTTTCAGCCAGCTCTTCATTGATGGCTGAGAGATTATTCATCTGTTCGCGCATCATTAATTCATGGCGAGTGATTATACCAATAAACAAGAGTATCCCGGCAGCAGCCGAAACTCTTAAAAGATACTTTCTCCATGAATTGGCTGGTCGCTTTAATCTGTTATCGATATTTTGCCACATCCGATCCTCTTCGAGTTGGAAAACATCCAACTCTGCTCTGTTCTTTTTTAAATAATCTTCCCAACTATCAGGCATAAAGAATCGATTTAAGTTTACTATTTAATAATTTCCTGGCTCGATGATATTGCACTTTACAGTTATTCTCGGTCTGCCCGGTTATTCGGGCAATTTCGTTGAACCGATAACTTTCTATAGCTCTCAAGGTGAAAACAACTCTGGCTCCCTGTGGTAATTCCATGACCGTATTCATAATCACCTCAACAGGTACTTCATCAGAGATCTCTTCATCTTCAACATCTTGTATTTCATCAATTGATCCGGCCCACAATTGCATCTTCTTTTGTTTGCGAATCAAACTGATTCCCTCATTAACTACAATTTGTTTAAGCCACGATGAAAATGCTCTTACCTCCTTTAATGTTTCAATCTTTTTAAAAGCTTTTACAAAGCTATCCTGTACAACATCTTCAGCATCGAACTGATTACCAACAATACGATAGGCCACGTTATACATTGGCCGGACATATTGCTGATATAATGCAAATCGGGCACGTTCATCACCTTTCTTACATCGTTCAACAAGTTGTTTTGTCAGGTTAATCGATTGATTCAATATTCAGGTTCTTTTCTTTAAGGATGCACTAAAATTGAAAAGGTTAAAATGTAGAAAAAGAAAAAATATCCAATTAATGAAAGTGCTATATCAAGTGCTTATACAGTTGAAAGTTTTCATCGTCAAAACAGACAAAAAACACTTTTGAAATAATCCGGCCTTTAAAACTCTTTACAGCCTGAACTGCAACTTCTGCAGCTTTATCTTTAGGGTAGCCATAAATCCCCGTACTGATATTTGGAAAGGCAATCGTTTCAAGTTCATTTTCTTCAGCCAATTTTAAAGAATTGACATAACAGTCATGAAGTTTTTCTTTTTCACCAGTATTACCTCCCTTCCAAATCGGACCAACTGTATGAATAACTTTTTTTGCTGGTAATAATCCAGCTGTTGTAATAACTGCTTCACCTGTCGGGCAACCCCCTTGTTTCTCTCTAATTATTTTGCATTCATCCATGATTGCTGATCCTCCGACTCGATGAATAGCTCCATCTACGCCTCCTCCACCAAGTAAGCCGCTATTGGCAGCATTAACAATGACATCAACATCATATTTAGTAATATCACCCTTTATCAATTCTAATCTCATGGCTTTTATTTTAAGTGTTTATTCTTTAAATAATCCATCATTTTAATAATGCGTTTGGCTTTCGTTTCGTCTTTCTTTGCTTCGTATATCCAGGTAATGATTTCCTGTTGCTGATTAGCCGTTTCTTTGTTGAATGCTTCAAAAAGACGACTATCCTCCAGGTCAAAACAATCAATTACCTCCTGTGGAATTTCAACAGGTAAATTATCAGGGAATAGTCGTATATGCACACTGTCTCCTTCCCCTTTGCCAATTGCTTTGCGTATAGCTGCCTTTACAGGCAACATCATATGTCCATTGCCAAGAGGCATTAACCGCGCATGTTTCAACTCAAAATTATCGATGCTCCCATGAACTTTTATCCAATTAAACCAGGCATGTTTATCCGGTTCAATCTCCGGAATCTCAGCATATGTCCAACCTCCCTTTCCTGAAAACTTTTGGAGGAAGTAGGTTTTGTCGACGAGTACCTTTTTACTGTTTTTCATTAATAATTATGTCCTTATTTATATTTACAAGTTAATTACTTTTGCATCATGCATCAAAAACTCAACAAAAAACAGCAGGCTTTTATTCAGAAAGTGCGGCAGACAGCAGGGAAAGCGATTAATCAATATCAAATGATTGGAGCTGATGATACTGTAATGGTAGCTGTTTCAGGTGGTAAAGACAGCCTGGCGCTATTGGAGATTTTATCGAACCGAAGGAAAGGAATGCCTATTCATTATCATCTTCATGCGGCTCATATTATTACAGAAGACGTACCCTATCAAATAGATGTGGAGTGGCTCCAACAATTTTGTGATAAGTTGAATGTCACATTACACCTGGTTACAACGCGTGCCAACCTTGAAACAGCAGGTAAAAAAAAGCCATGTTTTGCATGTTCACGTAATCGTCGAAAAGAATTGTTTCAACTCACGCATTCATTGGGTATTAAAAAATTAGCTTTTGGTCATCATTTGGATGATGCTGTCGAAACATTAGTGATGAATATGACTCAACACGCAAATATTTCTTCTATACCTGCCAGGCTTGATATGTTTGATTCTAAACTTGAGGTAATACGACCACTAATACTTTTAACCAATGCAGAAATGAAGCAATATGCACAATTGATGAATTTTGAAAGTCTGAAACAGGAATGCCCATATGAAGATCATACCATCCGACAAAAAGCAAGAGAGATCGTTGAACAAATGACAAGCATTAATCCTAAAGCACGCATTAATCTCTTTAATTCAATGAAGAAAATCGATTTTGAATACTTGCCATAAAAAATGCCGGCTAAATAACCGGCATTATCATCTGTGGATCAAACCTATACTACTCTAACCCTTAATCCAAGACAACACTTCCTTATCATACGGTTTTGTACCTGATGATATTACTTTCTCAAGCTCTCCTTTTTCGTTAATCAGATATTTTTGAAAGTTCCATTCTACTGAACTATCCATTTTACCATTCAATGTTTTACTAGTCAACCATTGATAAACCGGATGCTTGTCTTCATCGGTTATGGTAACCATTTCCATAATCGGAAAAGTAATTTCGTATTTATTGGTACAAAATGACCGAATCTCTTTTGTATCCTCAAATTCAGTTCCTCCAAAACTATTAGATGGGAAAGCAAGTATTACCAATCCTTCATCTTTATACTTTTTGTATAATACTTCTAACATTTCATATTGCTCTGTAAATGAACACTTACTGGCTGTATTTACGACCATTACTTTATGCCCCTTCAGTTCATTCAACGAATAAGTTTCGCCTTCAAGCGTTTTAACCTGAATGTCATAAAAAGAATTTTGGG
>NZ_CEXQWX010000128.1:0-17618 GCF_982718395.1 Carboxylicivirga sp. | reverse complement strand
TTATTAAAGTAATTGGAGTTGGTGGAGGCGGAAGCAATGCTGTCAACTATATGTATGGCTTGGGTATTAAAGATGTGAACTTTGTGGTTTGCAATACAGATGCACAGGCATTGGAGAGTAGTCCTGTTCCGGTTAAAATACAATTGGGAGAATCCCTGACCGAAGGAAGGGGAGCAGGTAACCGACCAGATAAAGGTCGGGAATCAGCCATTGAAAACCTTGAAGACGTTGTTAGTGTTCTGAAGGAAAATACTAAGATGGTGTTTGTTACAGCAGGAATGGGCGGTGGTACAGGAACCGGAGCTGCACCAATTATTGCGAAAACAGCCAAAGAGATGGGGATACTTACGGTAGGTATTGTCACCATCCCTTTTAAGTTTGAGGGTAAACTCAGGATTACCCAGGCATTGGACGGTATTGCTGAAATGGAGAAAAATGTTGATTCATTATTGATAATTAATAATGAACGATTACGTGAAATGTTTGGCGATCTGAAATTGTCAAATGCCTTCTCCAAGGCCGATGATGTATTGGCTACCGCAGCTAAAGGTATCGCTGAAATAATTACTGTTCATGGTTATATCAACGTGGATTTTGCCGATGTGGAAACCGTGATGAAAGATAGTGGTGTTGCAGTGATGGGCTCAGCTTATGCAGAAGGCGAAAAGCGGGCTTTGGATGCAATTCAGGCCTCATTGGAGTCGCCACTTCTTAATAATAATGAGATACGAGGTGCACGCAATATATTATTGAATATCACTTCAGGAACAGAGGAGATAACGATGGACGAAGTAGGTGAGATAACTGACTACGTTCAGGATGTTGTAGGCGAAGGTGCTTCGATAATATGGGGTACGGGTAATGATGACGGACTTGGAAAACAAGTGTGCGTTACCATTATTGCAACTGGCTTTGTGTCTGAGCAACTCATCGAGCACAGAGTAAGAAAACAGCAGGATAAAGTAACGCGTTTTTCTTTGGATGAAGAAGGACAGGTGACCACAGTTCCTGAGAATGAACAGCTAATAGATTTCTCAGTAAATGAAACCGAAGAGCCAGGTCGGGTAGTGGATTTTGAAGCTGTTGAAAGAAAGAAACAAGAGCGAATTGATGCCTATTACCAACCAGTTGTTCCACAGAATCGTAAATCGGAAGTGGATCATTTTAATCCGTCCAACGATAACTTTATTGATGAAGGATTTGGAACTGCAGGCGCCAGTTATTATAAGACTCAATTGAGTCAGGAAGAGATGGAAGATGAGCGTGTTATCGAACAGATTGAAAACGTTCCTGCGTATAAGAGGCGTCAAATGTCCATTGATCGTCAGCAAGGACAAACAAGGGCAAGTCAGGAAAAAAAGATTAGTCGTTTCTCATTGTCGGATGATCCCCAAAACGGGCCACAGATAAGTAAAGATAATCCTTACCTGCACGATAATGTTGACTAAGAATTAGTATAGTTGAAATTAAGAATTAACGAAGATATTATGAGTTTAGAAGTACAGATAAATACTGACATTAAAGAAGCCATGAAAGCAAAAGATAAAGTTCGACTGGAAGCTTTACGTGGTGTTAAAAAGGAAGTTATTGAGGCGAAAACATCCAAAGGTGCAGCCGAAGAGTTATCTGATGCAGATATCATGAAGATTGTGCAGAAAATGGTGAAGCAAAGAAAAGATGCTGCCGAGTTGTTTAAATCTCAAAATCGTGAAGATCTGGCTGAAAAGGAACTGGCTGAGGTTGACGCGATATCAGGTTACCTGCCAAAGCAACTAACTAAAGAAGAATTGGAGCCAATCGTAAAATCAATTATCGAGAAAGTAGGAGCCACTTCAATGAAAGAGATGGGCAAGGTAATGGGTGTTGCATCCAAAGAATTGGCTGGTAAAGCTGATGGAAAAGATATTTCAGTTGTTGTAAAACAGCTGTTAGGATAAACATAACTCGAAAAATACAGAAAGGTCGGTGCTCAGCGAAGTGTCGGCCTTTCTTTTTGTATATGTATCTGGGTAAACTATCATCACCTCACCTGCTGACTATTAGAAGTATGTAAATGTCAGCTGGTGAGTAATACCGGATGGTTGTTGTAAAACCTCCACTGTGGCACTAGTCCTCTCGTGTGGTTTATTGTTTATCACGCGAAAGGATTCGTGCGATAGCAGTGTTTGTCAGTAGAAAGAAGAGTTTATGCACTTAATCTCACCTGCTGACTATCAGTAGTATGTAAATGTCAGCTGGTGAGTAAAGAAGATTGAAGATTCATTATCAATTTGTAAAAATACCTGACAGGAAAAGTGTCGATACCATTTGGTAACGACGCTTTTTTATTTTTTTCGAAATACCAAATGGTATCCGCCTGTTCCAGACTGAGGGACTGCGATACCATTTGGTATTTGCCTGTTTTAACATTGAAATCACCAATTACCATTTGGTATTTACCTCCCTTCGTGTGGAACAACCAAATACTATTTGGTATTTATACGTTTCAGCCTTTAAACAGCTAAATACCATTTGGTAATGCAATAAACAAGCAAAAAGGATTTTTTGATTTAGCAGAAATGGCTTTAGGAGGCCGGAATAATTTGATCAACTAACATCAGCACCATTACCCACAGATAAAAAGAATTGAAATAGATAAATTGTTGTTTCAATTGTTGATCCGATTTGGAATTGTAGCTCCTGATAACCCATAATACCATGCCTATAGCTGAAGCATAAATCAGCGATGAAATAGCAATATTTGAGATAATATCAAGTATCGGGAAGAACAAGACGGAGACAAAAGTTGCCAGAAACCAGATCAGATTAATTCTTTTCACCTGAGACAAGCCAAGAAGGTCTGTAATCACAGGGAATCCGGCTTTTTTATACTGTTCTTTATACTTTAAAACCAATAACCAAAAATGTGGCATCTGCCCCAGAAAAAAGAAGAATGCTACGAAGTGAATCCGTATATCCTGTATGGAGCCACCTGCAGCAACCCAACCTGCGACAGGAGGGATGGCACCCACCACAGCACCGGGAAATACTGAGAATGCAGTACGTTTTTTCAGAGGTGTATAAATCAGGTTATACCAGATAAGGCCTGTCCAGCCCCAAATAACAGCCATAGCGCCAAAAGGCATTAGCAAAAGTGAGCCTGTAATTAAAAAAGTAACTATTACAAAGATTGCCGTTGATGGTTTGAGTTTCTGCCTTGGAAGCGGTCGTCCTGAAGTTCGTTTCATTAAACAGTCTTCCTTAACTTCCTGTAATTGATTAAGAGCAGAAGCACCGGCTGACATAAAAAAGATTCCTGTGGCAGCCAACAGGCCTTCTGTGCTAAGCTCCTGTTGATAAACAGTAAAGCCAGTGTAGGTGGTTACAGCTATCGGAAGTGATATGCTAAATTTACCAAAAACAGCTAATTCTTTAAATCTGATCATTCTGATAGATATCTAAAGTATTCTAATAGTTGCAAGAACTCTTCTTCAGTCACCTGACCTTCATATGAAAGCATAAGCCCCTTCTCGTAGCCCTTTACTATTTCTACATTAGGCTCGTAGATTGATCGCCTGATGTATGCTTCATCGGCAACAACTTCTATCTCTTCACCATCTCTTATAACAGTCCTGGTCCGGCCCATCATATTTTTATAAGAAGGTCCCACTAGTTTGGTACCATCTGCAGTATGGCAGGCATTGCAACCATATTTTCGCGTAATACTTACACCAGCTTGTCGCGAATCGACTTCAACATTATTGGTCACCAAGGCTGCAGAATCAATTTTCGTAAGTTCATCAAAATCTGCCGCTGGTATTACTTTTACTACAGAGGTCATATAGGAATGACGCAGACCGCAATATTCAGCGCAAAAGATCTCGTATTCTCCTTCCTGACCCGATTCAAACCATATATTGGCTTGTTTGCCGGGAACCATATCCTGTTTAAGCCTAAAGGCGGGAATATACAAGCTGTGTAATACGTCCAGAGAAACTAAATCCAGATTAACCGCCTTGTTTTTTGGAACGTATAGTGTGTCAGTAATTAAGCCGTTTTCATATTGAAAGGTAAAACTCCACATGCGGGCAATGGTTTTAATAGGTATGGCATCGTCCGGGATTTCTTTTTGGAGTTTCCAGCCAGACCATCCATAGTAAAACATGAATAATACTAAGATGGTTGGGATGATGGTCCAGACAACTTCAAGTGTATTACTGCCTTCTATGTGTGAAGCTTCGGCATTCTTACTCTTTCGGTATTTTATTATATAATAGACCATAAAGGCTGTGATACCTACTAAGAACAGGATGGAGATGCCAAAAATGAATATAAACGCAGAATCAACTTGCGTGACAAAATTAGAGGCTTTATTGGTGGTTTGATCAATCATGTTTATCTATAATTATAATCAAGAAAGGTGATAAAAAGAACCAGCGCAACAATGACAAAAACGGCTGCAACAAGTATTTGTATCAGTTTATTATCAAACTTCAGGTGCATAAAGTAGATTAAAACGAGCGTTGATTTTACAGATGCCAGTAATATGGCAGTGAATACCGTTAAGTTGGCCAGCTCGATATATGTTACCCCGACTGAAATTAACGTTAATAGTATTAGTCCTGAAAGGATAGACAGATATAGTTTATAAGGGACGATATGAGTTTCTGATTTATTCATGATATTTTTTTAGGTAATAAGGTAAAAAAGCGGGAATAGGAATATCCATATTAAATCAACCAGGTGCCAGTATAAACCTGAATTATCCAGTAAGACCGGATTCTCGTGAGTTAGTGTGTTATTATTGACACGATAGCATACAATAGTTATTAGGATAAAGCCAACTATAATGTGTAAAGCATGTAAGCCTGTCATGAAAAAGTAAAGACTGAAGAAAAGAGTGTCTCCATGTCCCAAACGAAGCAGATCTTCACTACCTGGGAATATGCCATGCTCGAATTTACCTTTCCATTCAAAATACTTATTGGTCATAAACATAAAGGCCATGAATAAGGTCAACAGGAGCAATAGAATGGTGAACTGCTTATTCTTTAAACGAATGGCAGTACTGGCCATTGCCATGGTAGCACTACTTACCAGAAGGATTATGGTATTAACCATGCCAACTGTCACGCTTAACTCTTCGGCTGCCATATGAAAAGCGACTGGGTTGAGATAGCGATAAACTCCATATACGATGAATAAGCCTGCAAATAGAAGTAATTCGGTAAAGATGAATAACCACATTCCTAATTTAGAAGCTTCGTCATCACGATGTAAATGTGCTGCGCCAATCATAATTCAGTGGTTTTACGGTAATCATAGGGGCTTTTTTCAACAACCGGAATTTCTTCAAAGTTTTCCAGTGTAGGAGGTGAATCAACTGTCCATTCGAGCGTCTTGCCTCCCCAAGGATTCTTCTCTGCTTTTTTACCGCTTCTTGCCGACTTAATAAGATTGAAGAGGATGATGGCTAATCCAAGAAATAGTACCCATGAGCCAATGGTTGAAATAACATTGGGGCCATGGAAGTTGTCTACGTAATCATAGTAACGACGAGGCATGCCTGTTACACCAAGGAAAAACATGGGCAGGTAAAGGGTACAAAAGCCAATAAAAAAGATAATCCAGCCTGTTGTGGCTAATTGGCTATTGTACATGCGTCCCCATATTTTTGGAAACCAATAATGAACAGCCCCCATAAAAGCAAAACCAACTCCTCCAAAAACGATGAAATGGAAATGGCCTACTACAAAGGCTGTGTCGTGTAAATGAACATTAGTTGCTAATGCTCCAAGAGCCAACCCGGATAAACCACCAATCATAAACACAAACAGGAAGGAGGCAGCCCAGAAGAAAGGAGCCTCTAACTGAATGGAGGCTTTGTGAAGTGTGCCTACCCAGTTAAACACTTTGATCGCACTTGGTATGGCCACAAGAAAAGTCAGTAAGGAGAAAGTATAAAGTGCAGTTCCACTCATGCCTGAAGTGAACATGTGATGTCCCCACACGAAATAACCAACAAATGCAATGGCTAAAGTAGATATAACCAATGCCTTATACCCGAATATGGTTTTATTGGCAAAAGTTGGAATAATCTCAGAAATGGCACCCATGGCAGGTAATATCATAATGTAAACGGCCGGGTGGGAATAGATCCAGAATAGGTGTTGGTATAGAATAGGATCACCACCTAATGCCGGATCGAAAAATCCGATGTTTAAAACTCTTTCACCAACAATCATTAACAAGGTAATTCCTACAATAGGGGTTGCCAGGATCTGAATCCAGCCTGTTCCGTATAGAGTCCAGGGAAACAACGGCATTTTAAACCATGTCATACCAGGCGCACGAAGGCGATGGATAGTTACAATAAAGTTAATGCCGGTCAGTATCGATGAAAAACCTAAAATAAATGCTCCTAACACAGCAGGCAGCATATTAGTGTTGGTTTTGAATGCGTAAGGCGCATAAAATGTCCAGCCCGTATCAGGAGGTCCGCCTCCCATAAAAAGGGATGAAAGGGCGATAATGGCACCAAACACGTAAATCCACCACGAAAACAGGTTTAATTTCGGAAAAGCAACATCTTTAGCTCCAATCATTATGGGGAGTAAAAAGTTCCCAAAAACAGCGGGTAATCCCGGAACGACAACCAGGAAGATCATTATGACTCCATGGAGTGTGAAAATGGCATTATAGGTGGCCGGATCCATAACAGTTCTGCCAGGTGCCAACAGTTCCAGCCTCATGGCAATACCTAAAAGAACACCGATTAAAAAAAAGCTGACGATAGAATACAGGTAAAGCAGACCGATACGTTTGTGATCTGTTGAAAAGATCCAGGCAAATATGCCCTTATAGGGGCCTTGTTCTCTAAAGCTCAGATTGGTTTGATCAGACATATAATAAATGATTTAGGTTTTTACTGTTCGTTTAGGTTTAATGGTTAGTACCAAAAGAACCAGGCCGGCGATGATGATGATAAGAATACCCGCCACTTTTGTGATATTGAGGACATAAGTCTGTCCGGCAGGGTCATAGCTGTAGCAAAACTGCAAAATGCGGTTGACTGTTGGTCCCGGTATGCCTTTTGAAGCCTCGATAACAGCCAGTTTAAGCTCAAATGGTAAAAAATATGTGCCATTCAGGTAGCGGGTAATCTTGCCATCTGGGCTGATAAGGATTAATCCTGCTGTGTGTATAAAATCATTGCCGGTTTTCTTGTAGCTGAATCCCGTGGCATTTGTCAGTCTGGATACATTGGCACTATCAGCGGTAAAAAACAACCAACCTTCTTCCATACCTTCTTTTTTCACAATCAATGAGTAGTTGTTGCGTTTCTTTTCGGCCAGTTGGTATGATTCGCTGTAATCAAAACTTACAGTAACAATTTGGTAATCTTTACCCAGTTGCATATCCGACAGGTTAACAACTTCGGTAATGCCATCCATTAAAGGTGTGCAAACACCAGGACAGCGATAATAAACGAAATTTAATACCGTCGGTTTAGCATTGATAATGGAAGAAAGTGGAACTGTATCTCCTGCAATATTAATGACAGAAATATCTTTGGGAAGATATTCGCCAAGTCGTTCGTTTATGCCTATTTTTTGAGCATTGGCAGGAATTATCAGAATGATAAATGCAAAGAGGCATGAGGTTAGTTGTTGCTTCATAATGGCGATAATGAGTGTGATAAAGTATAAAAATACCTCATTATCTTATAAAAGGCAATGCCATTATGAAAAAGATTTAAGAGATTTAAAAATTAGTTTTAAAGGGATTCAGGATGCCTAATTAAATAAATCGAAATGCTTGATTCCTTGTTGTTATAAACTCATAACACCTTCGATAGAAGCAACTTTACTGGTCACATCTATTATGGCATTGGCACTTTTCATACTGACTTTGCATGTTACTGAGACATACTTAAGGTTCTTTGTATGTTTATAGGTAACGTTGCCATGTTTAGGCAATAATTCAACAACTTGTTTTACTTTATTTCCTTCATTAGGAACAATAAACTTGAACATATAAAGCATTGGCCATTTTTTGTTTTGGGCTAGCAATTCTTTCAGTTTAGCGTAATCTTGCATTGACATTTCTTAGTTTTAGAATGCAAAAATAATCTAAAAAGGTAAGCGCATGAAGTTAGAAACTGTTTAAGTTTTATCCTTTGGTTTATTTTGGCGACTTAAGCCCTCATACTTCTGCAAAAAATCTTTAAATAGCCCTGCTATTGTTCATCCGTAATTGTTTTTAATGGCATTCACGAACTTACGTTTCGCATCATTTTTGCCTTGTTTAAGAACTTAATTAGCTCCGCTGAACGTTGTTTCATCCAAAATAACTCTCAAAAACAAAATTTAAACAGTTTCTTAATATTGAATAGTTGTATATTTAATTGATATAAACCAATCAAGAAAATTGAATTATGAAGAAATTACAGATGCTTGTTTTTATCATGACTTTCATTGTTAGTGCTTTTGCTCAAACGAATGAAAAGGAGATTGAAGCTATTAAAAAAGTAATACAATCGGCCTATGTTGAAGGAATCCAAAATGAAGGCAATATATCAAAGATAGATGCGGGTATACATCAGGATTTTAATCTCTTGGGAATAGGAGAGGGAGGCAAAATATGGAAGCTGCCCATTGACGATTGGAAGAAAAAGGTGATGGACCGAAAGAAAAATGGTCAGTTGCCACGTAGTAAGGATAAACTTATTAGCGTAAAGTTTTTATCAGTTGACGTTACAGGAACAGCTGCCGTTGCAAAATTTGAATTTTATGTGGCGGATGAACTGAAATATATTGATTATATCTCATTGTATAAATTCGAGGACGGGTGGAAACTGGTCAGTAAAATCTTTTACAAGTTTGAGGACTAATACAGTTGACCCGAAACATAAAACCATATCCCTTTTTCATTTTTACGAAAAAGGGATTTTTCATGTATAGCTTGTAGTTGGCCTTGTTCAAGATAGATGGCCTTAAACTCAACTATTCCATCGGTGTCATTAATAGCTCCATGTTTAGTATTTAGAATTGTCAAGCCCATCCATTGTACCGATTTTGTCCAATTTAATATCTCCTGCCTGTCTTTTACAGGGCGTGTACTAATGTGATGCGTTTTCATCAGGTAATCAACATCTGCTAATGTAAAGGCGGTGTATCTTGAGCGCATCAATTGCTCGGCTGTAGGTGGAGCTACGTTATCGCTAATAAAAGGCTTGCAGCATTCTTCATAAGCCATGTTAGAGCAGCATGGACATTTACTATTGTTGTTCAACGTCAAAATAATATGGGTTTTTCATGATACGTTCTTCAACCGTATCAAAACTTTTGTGCCATTTGCTGGCGAAAAATAGAATCTGCGGTTTTTTAAGTCCATCAGCAATTCGATAGATAATTGCATGATGGGTATTACCTATCACGGTTTCGGCATCATCTACAATTAACATTTTTACTTTAGTCATAGGTACACCATTGATGTTAACTAACTCCGTCAGGCGTTTAGGTGTGCAGATGAGAATATCCAAACCGTCATAAATCTCATCTTTCTGATATTGTAAAATGCCTTGGTCAAATGCAACAAAAGTTCTGAGGTTCGTGTATTTTCCCAATACCTTGAACTGTTCTTCCATCTCAAAGGCCTTTTCTTTGCTGGATGTGATAATGATGGCTCTGGGGGCTTCCTCAAATGCTTCTTTTAGTTGCTGAATGACGCCGATTGTGATGCAAGTCGATTTACCATCCTTTTCGGGGGCGATGCAAAACAAATCAGCACCTGACTTTATTTTCGGAATGCTTAATGATTGTATTTCCTTAGGGTTGGTGTCAAAACCAGCTTCTGATATTCCTGATGCCAGTTGAGGTGATAGCTTTTTAATTTTCATACGGTACTCAAATTGCAAATGCAAAGATGGGTAAAAGTAATAAAACAAAAATGGCCTTTGCGAAAAAGGCCATTGCATTATTTATGTGACAAGTAATTGTACCTTGCCGTAAACAATTATTTTCTATTTAAGCATAATAGGCAATTAATCTTTTGCCCGTATACATTTCAATGCTGTTGTTTGATCCTTCTTTAACTTGAAAACTAAATTCGGGATCCTTCTTTTCCAGGAATTGATGCAATCGCTGAATTAATATTGAAGCTTTATTGTTATTGCGTTTTGTAATAAAACTATCTAATGCAATTAAAAATGATATTTGCTTATTCTTGGCGTTTGATGTTATACGAAGATTCATAGCTGACATTTTTAAATTTACTTTTGACGAGTATACTTCTTTTATTGATTAAGGTTTGCTTTTTAACAATTAATAACGTTCTATCGGTCAACGAATACTAGCAGCAAAAAATATCTAATCAATTGGAAGCTACATCTAAAGAATGATCAGCAATTAATGTGCCAAAATATATTGGCATTTAAAGGAGGTAATGGGGGTAAAGTTAGCGGTGTTAACTATGATGTTAACACCGCTTTGTGTAGATATTAGGAGTTTGTAGTTGTTGGCCCTGCTTTCTCAAGTTCTTGTCCTTGAGGAGTATCAGTATACTTCTTGAAATTAGAAATGAACTTTTTAGCTAAATCATTTGCTCTGTTCTCCCATTCTGCCGGATTGTTATATGTATTTCGCGGATCCATAATATCAGCGTTAACATCGTGAAGCTTTTTGGGGATTTCAAGATTGAAAACCGGAATGGTTGATGTTTCTGCATCTTCAATTGAGCCATCCAGAATAGCATCGATAATTGCTCTTGTATCTTTTATAGATATTCGTTTGCCAGTTCCATTCCACCCTGTATTTACTAAATAGGCTTTAGCTCCGTGTTGCTCCATTTTCTTGACCAACTCAGTACCGTATTGTGTTGGGTGAAGTGATAGGAATGCTTCACCAAAACAAGCAGAGAAAGTAGGTCGGGGTTCAGTGACCCCTAGTTCGGTCCCTGCCAGCTTAGCTGTAAAGCCTGAAAGGAAATGGTATTGCGTTTGTTCCGGTGTTAACTTCGAAACAGGTGGCATAACACCAAAGGCATCAGCTGTAAGGAATATGACCTTATTGGCATGTCCTGCTTTGGAAATCGGTTTAACAATGTTATTGATGTGATGAATGGGGTATGATACCCTTGTGTTTTCAGTTACAGAGTTATCGCTAAAGTCAATCTTTCCATCGGCTTTAACTGTTACATTTTCCAGCAATGCATCTTTTCTGATAGCATTATAAATATCAGGTTCGCTTTCTCTGTCCAGATTAATTGTTTTAGCGTAACAGCCGCCCTCGAAGTTAAAGACTCCTTCGTCATCCCAACCATGTTCATCATCGCCAATCAATTCGCGTTTTGGATCTGTTGACAGGGTTGTTTTTCCTGTTCCTGATAAACCAAAGAAGATAGTAACATCTCCATTTTTACCTTTGTTGGCCGAGCAGTGCATGGAAGCCATTCCTTTAAGCGGCAAATAATAATTCATCATTGCGAAAATGCCCTTTTTCATTTCACCTCCATACCAGGTGCCACCAATAATCTGCATGCGCTCGGTAAGATTAAACATGGTGAAAACTTCTGAGTTAAGACCGTGCTGTTTCCAATTTTTATTTGAGGCCTTTGATGCATTTAAAACAACAAAATCTGGTTCTCCATAATTGGCCAGTTCTTTTTCGCTTGGGCGGATAAACATGTTCTTGACAAAATGTGCCTGCCAGGCCACTTCAGTTACAAAGCGTACTTTTAACCTGGTGTTGGCGTTAGCACCGCAAAATGTATCAACAACATATAGTTTTTTTCCGGTTAAGTGATTACAAACATCTTTTTTGATATCAGACCAGACTTCTTGCGTAACCGGCTTGTTGTCGTTTTTAGAGCGTTCTGAGGTCCACCAGATGGTGTCTTTTGTTATATCATCACATACAATGTATTTATCTTTTGGGGAGCGACCTGTGAATTTACCAGTCATCACATTGATGGCGCCTAATTCTGTTACTTGGCCTTTTTCATATCCTTCCAGCTCAGTATTTAATTCATCTAAGTATAAATCTTCATAAGACGGATTGTGAATTACCGTTTTTGCTTTGGTAATACCATACTTGTTTAAATTCACCGTAGACTTGACTGCTTCCATTTCGTGTTTTGTTAATTGGGGTTTGCTTTCAAATTGAAATTAAAATCTGATTTAGTGTGTTTTAATTGTGATTTAAATATGCGTATATCTTTTAAAAATTAACTAAATAAAACAAATAATAACAAATTAGTACAAATAAAAATACTGAAATAGTTCTTTATTATCAGGTAATTAAGAAGTATATCAGTATGTGCTGTGAATTGAAGTGCTAAGATTTGTAATTTGTTATAAAATAAACAAATTATTTGTCAACTTTGTTTTTGTAAGTTATGTAACTATCAGATATAGAGCGATAAAAATTTAATTAAAGAAAAATATATTCAATATGACTTAAGAATTGTAATTAAATTGTCGTTTTATCCAGAAATATTTCTATTAATTAAACTTAATTCTTTTGTAATTGATTGTTTTTTAGAGAGGTGTTGATTTTGGTATTTTTTATGTGTTACCTTCGAAATTGGTTATAAACTAACGTTAGACTCTTGTATCATTAGTTTGTCTTTAGAATAATTTTAATTGATCGCATTCTTTTTTATAACCTTCCAGTTCTAATAACTTAGTTTTGGCCGATAAACCACCTGCATATCCGACTAGCTTACCATCACTGCCAATTACTCTATGGCATGGAACGATGATAGATATTGCATTAGCTCCATTGGCTGAAGCGACCGCCCTGATTGCTTTAACATCTCCCAGTTCTTTTGATAATTCAAGATAACTTCTTGTTTGACCATGGGGAATGTTTAAAAGTGCATTCCATACCTTTTTTTGAAATGTTGTGCCAACCATCAATAATGGAATGGTAAATTCTGTTAATTCACCATTCGTATAGGCTTCAATCTGTTCAATGGTTTGGTTGATAATCAGTGATGGTTCTTCCCGATATTCAGCATTTAAACCTTTACATATACGATTATCAATTGATTGGCGCATCTTTCTGTATCGCCAGTCGCATATGCACAATTGATTGTTAAAGGAACCAATAATTAATTCTCCAAAAGAACAGTTGTAGTATTGAATGGAAATGGTTGACATTTAAAAAGTGGTAATGGTTTAACTGGCAATATATAAAAAGAAAAGATGCGATTTAATGATTAATCATATAAACCGCATCTTTAAAAAGTGTTGTTAACTATAAACCTTGACGGTTATAACTTAGCAAAGAAGTCATTTCCTTTATCGTCAACGATAATAAAGGCCGGGAAGTTTTCCACGCGAATTTTTCTGACAGCCTCCATTCCTAATTCCTCAAAATCTACTATTTCAACAGATTTGATGCTGCTTTTGGCTAAAATTGCAGCAGGGCCGCCGATTGAGCCAAGGTAAAAACCACCATTTGCTTTACAGGCATCTGTGACAGCTTGTGAGCGATTGCCCTTAGCAAGCATAATCATAGAACCACCTTGTTTCTGGAATATGTCTACATATGGGTCCATTCGACCTGCTGTTGTCGGACCAAAACTACCGGAAGCCATTCCTTTTGGAGTTTTGGCAGGACCAGCGTAATAAACCGGGTGGTTTTTAAAATACTCTGGCATTGCCTGGCCTTCATCCAGCATTTGTTTAATGCGGGCATGCGCAATATCGCGAGCTACAATGAGTGTTCCTGATAGATTCAAACGTGTTTTAATAGGATATTTGGTAAGTTCCTTTAAAACGTCTTCCATTGGTTGATCAAGATCAATGTCAATAGCGGGTGCCATGTGAGGTGCTTCCTTTGGAACGAAACGTGAAGGATTTTTCTCAAGTTCCTCTACGAAAATACCTTCTTCAGTAATTTTAGCTTTGATGTTTCTGTCAGCACTACAACTTACGCCAAGACCTACCGGACATGATGCTGCGTGACGAGGCATACGTATCACCTTTACATCGTGCACAAAATACTTACCACCAAACTGAGCCCCGATTGTACTCTCCTGACATATCTTCTGCACTTTTTCTTCCCATTCTAAATCACGGAATGCTTGTCCGCCTTCATTTCCTTCGGTTGGCAGATGATCAAAATAACCAGCCGATGCTTTTTTAACAGCAGCCAAAGTTGCTTCTGCTGAAGTACCACCAATTACTAAAGCAAGGTGATAAGGAGGACATGCGGAGGTACCAAGGTCCTTAATTTTGTCCTGCACAAACTTGGTAAGGTTCTCTTCCGTTAAAAGAGCTTTGGTTTGTTGATACAAGAATGTTTTATTACCAGAACCGCCACCTTTTGTCATAAACAAAAAGTCGTACTGGTTGCCTTGTTCCGAGTAAATATCGATTTGCGCCGGCAGGTTCGTACCCGTGTTTTTCTCTTCAAACATTGAAAAAGGCACTACTTGTGAGTAACGCAAATTCTTGTCTTGGTATGTTTCGAATACACCCTTTGAGAGGTGCTCGGCATCGTTAGCTCCGGTAAATACATTTTCTCCTTTTTTGCCAATAACAATGGCCGTACCTGTATCCTGGCAGGTTGGAAGTTCCCCTTCAGCAGTTACCACCTGATTCATTAGCATGGTATGTGCCACAAAACGGTCATTATCCGAAGCTTCTTCATCTTGAAGAATATTAGCAAGCTTCTGTAAGTGACCAGGGCGCAAATAAAAAGAAACATCTGAAAAAGCTTCTTTTGATAAAAGCTCTAATCCTTTCGGATCAACCTTCAGAATTTTTCTTCCGTCTACCTCAATGGTTGAAACATAATCTTTGGTTATTAACCGGTAAGGAGTTTCGTCTTTTAAAATTGGAAAAGGTTTTTGGTATTTAAAATCAGCCATAACTTTGAAATTGGTTATTTGGCAGAAGTCATTAGTCAAAGAAATTTAAAAATTACAGACTATTGGCTTAAGCAAGATTTATATAATCATTTATAAAATAATCTCTACTAAATATGAGTTCATGTTGTGCAAATCTAAAATTTAATTCATTATTCATTAAAGAAAAAGTGCATCAATTACAGTTAAAAAAATATAAAGCCATGCGTTCATTAAGTTTTGAATGGCTTAGCAGTTTTTCTATCTTTCCTTAATGAAAAATATTGAAAACCTAATCATCGAATTTAGTGAGTTTATTTGGGGAACGCCATTATTAATACTACTTCTTGGTGGCGGATTCTTTTTTATGATTTATAGTCGCTTAATGCCTTTTCGTTACATTGCCCATGCGGTGGATATATTAAGAGGTAAATATGATGATCCGGATGAAGCCGGACAGATTAATCATTTTCAGGCTCTATCTACTGCATTAGCTGCTACTGTTGGTATGGGTAATATTAGTGGAGTAGCAGTTGCCATTACAGCAGGTGGTCCCGGAGCCATATTCTGGATGTGGATTAGTGCTATACTTGGTGTTTCAACAAAATTCTTTACGGGCACCCTGGCCGTGATGTTCAGAGGTAAAGACGATAGAGGTGAAGTGCAGGGAGGTCCAATGTATATTATAACAGAAGGCCTGGGCAAAAAGTGGAAACCTTTAGCTATGTTTTTTGCTGTGGCGGCAATGTTTGCTGTTTTTCCGGTTTTTCAGAGTAATCAGTTAACACAAGTGTTTCGAGATATTGTATTGCAACCCAACGGCATTGAAACAGGTTTTACAAGCGATCTTGTCTCTGGTTTGATTATCGCTGTTTGTATGTCTGTGGTAATTTTTGGAGGTATTAAAAGGATTGGAAAAGTTACTGCCAGTATTGTGCCCTTTATGGTATTATTATACGTGTTGGTTGTCTTGTTTATTATTTTTTCTCATCCCGATCAGTTATTGGATGCCGTTCTACTAATACTTAAAGATGCATTTGAAGCCGAAGCAGTACTTGGTGGGGCTGTTGGTATTATTATTATCACAGGTATCAAGCGGGCAGCTTTTTCAAATGAAGCAGGTATTGGTACAGCTCCACTAGCTCATGGTGCTGCAAAAACCAATGAACCGGTAAGGGAAGGATTGGTAGCTATGCTTGGACCAATTGTTGACACTTTGATTGTTTGTACGATGACGGCCTTGGCCATTTTAGTAACCGGAGTTTGGCAGACAAGTGATGCGGATGGTATAACTTTAACAGCCTTAGCATTTGAAAAGGCAATTCCGACCTATGGACCATATTTGCTGATTCTATGTGTTATATTTTTTGCGCTTTCTACCTTATTTGCTTTTCCTTATTATGGCAATAAGTGCTCGTCATATTTGTTTGGGACTAAATCGAAAAATCTCTATAATGTTGTAAGCGTGATCAGTGCTGTAATAGCAGCGGTTGTATCCATTGATGTAGTGATCGCATTTATTGATTCTGCCTACGCTTTGATGGCTTTTCCAAATATGATTGCAGCCATTATTCTTGCACCACACGTAAAACGTGCTACGAGTCGTTATTTTAAACGTTTGAAGTCTGAAAAAAGAAAAACTAATCAGTCTGTAACTATTGACAACAAGTAATCGTCATATTTATTAGACACATAAACTTAAGCATATGAGAAAATTTACTACGGTTGTATTAGCATTAATATTAGCAAGCATTTCTTTTGCACAGGAAAAAGAAATACGAAAGGTTAGCGATTTTTCTGGAATAAGTGTTTCATCAGGTATTGACTTGTATGTTACCCAGTCATCTGACTCAAAAGTGGAGGTCGTATGTAAAAAAGATGATTTACATCGATTGAAAACTGAAGTGGAAGGAAACACATTGAAGGTGTATATGAAGGGAAATAATAGTTGGAGCTGGAATAGGAAAACGGCGCCTAAAGTGTATGTATCCTGCCAGCATGTGAAAAACCTGGTGTCGAGTGGAGGCTCTGATATATATGGGCAAAATGTGATTGTTGAGCCTTATATGAAAATTAGCTCAAGTGGAGGTTCTGATATTTACATTGAGGTGAAAGCGGAAGAATTGAAATTAACAACATCGGGTGGTTCTGATATTAAAATAAAAGGAACAACAGATAAACTTTTGGCTTCTTCAAGTGGTGGCTCAGATATAAATGCCCGTGAATTAAAAGCACAGGTTGTTAAAGTAACCACATCGGGAGGATCAGATGCTATTGTGTGGGCAGGTAAAGAAATTGTTGCTAATGCCAGTGGAGGAAGTGATATTGTTTATTACGGTAATCCGGAGCATAAGAATTTAAATGAATCAGGTGCCGGTGATATTAGTCAGCGTTAGCAGCTTGGATAAAATGAGTTAAGGGTCGTGTCATTAATATGATACGACCTTTTCATTTATGCAGATTGATTGGTGTTGTTGTGTCAATGCCTTAAATCTAATATTGAATTCTGTTTATTAAGATGATGTACAAATTAGAAAGATGTTAGCAGGTGTTTAACAAAAACGCTATATTCAAAGAAAAAAATTAATGCGCCTGTCCCTCATACTTTTGTTGATTTGTTCAACTTGCGTAACAGTATACGCTCAATTACCCGATTGCCAGATAAATAATCGTGTTACTTCTGTTAAGTTTACCGAAGGAAAAATTGTTGAATATTCACAAATAGAAATTCAGATAAATTCTGCAAAAGGAACTGAATTTGCTGAAATTGAAATCCCCTTCAC
>NZ_CEXQWX010000127.1:0-17797 GCF_982718395.1 Carboxylicivirga sp. | reverse complement strand
CGCTCTTTAAAATTTTTGTGAGGCCTATAACGCTCCGTTTTATGCATTTTAAATTTTAAATAAGCAGCTGCACCAATTTTAAAAACTTATTTCATACAAAAAAGCACGATCACGCAATTAGGTTTGATCTTTTTGTATCTGATTGATAAGCAATCAATCTGTTTTATGCCTTTTTTGAAGGAATAGATCCACTAAATACATTTTATATTCATTTTAAATAACAAAGCATCACTCCCATACGGTCAGAAGATAACTACAACACTAAAACGGTTGTTATCTGAGTATTAGCTTTAAAAATAGTTAATCCTTTTGATAATTAATATTTCTCTAAAGCAATGATAAAAGGCCTTTTAGGGAAAACACATTTGTCGTAAGTACTTTTTTATTTGAATTCTGATTTCTACATTCAGGTTCCCTTGTGGTAATGGGAAGTTGAATGCCACAATCAAGCGCCGCCAAAGCTTTGATTTGGCGTTTGAACAGAAAAGTTAACAACATGGGTGTTTTGGCCCAGCCATTTTGGAAGGTTTGTGTGGTTAAACCGCATTACGACACCATAATACAGTTCGTTAATAGTAATTTAGAAATAAATGGAAATCTCAAAAGTTTATGATATAGCATTTAGTACTGAAGAAAGTATAATGACTGCTTCTCTATCTGGACCTAGTGAATTAATTATGCTGATGAGTTCTGGAGATGTTATTAGATACAACATCGAAAAACAAGAAGGTGAAGGTTTATTCTCAGTAAAGAGTAATATTAGTTATCAAGATGGTGGATTTGATATTAATGCACCATCAACTATTTACACATTGGATTCAATAGTTGTAATTGTGAATGATTACAAAAGGCATGGATTTGTCCACTATCCAAACAAGTATAAATCTCTACATTTATGGAGACAAGATTATCATGCAGATATTTCTTGTTATCCAATAGCTTTATTTAAGAATGAAGCAGGCATCCCACACTTGATATATGGAGAAGCATGGAATCACATACAAATAATGAACTTAGAGTCAAGACAAGTTCTTACAGCTTCGAAATCATTAATAGAAGAAAATGCAGAAAAAAGGCACCTTGAATTTTATAAAAAAAATAAACTTCCATGGCCAAGACCATATGACTATTTCTTTGGTAAATTAGAAATGTCACCTAATAAAAAGAATTTCTTGAGTGCAGGATGGGCATGGGGTTCGTACGATGCATATAATATTTATGAAATCGATCACTTTATCAATAACAATCGAATATCAGATAAAAACATTGGAGGTTGGGAACACTGCAATAGAGCGGTTTGCTGGATAGATGATGAGACGGTTGCAATATCTTATAATCCATTAGAGGAAGAAGATGAAGATTCAACAAAAGATTCTCCTCATGAAATACATTTTTATAAGATAGGTGATAAGAAATCAGAAATAGAGAGAAAGATTCAAATAACAGGGTTAGATATCGTGAATTCCAAAATTTATTTTAACAGGGAATTGAATTCTATTATCCTTATATCTGATAATAATGGAGTAGCAATCTTATCATTAGATGGTGAGATAATGTTTCATGACGAGAGTATGGCTCAAGATGTATATTATTCAGAATTGAATCTATTTATGAAATCAGATAGCAACTCTGTTACTGTTCACCAAATAAGGAAATAAAAAAAACTCTAGCACTGAATAAAATCATAGCACTCTGCAGTACACTAATCGTTGCAATCAATTAAGTTAACATATTAACGGTAAATAAAATTTAAGAAATGAAGGGAAAATTCTTATTACTTTTTAGTTTAATAGTACCATCTATGCTTTGGGCTCAATATGATGTTGAAGGTAATTATAAGATTGGTGGTTATGTTGGAATTGGAACCGAGACACCAAACCTACCACTAGAGATTTATTCTGGAGATTTTACTCATTTAAGATTGAATAGATCTAATGCCTTTGCAATTGATATAAAAATGGGAACAAGTCATCATTTAGTTTTTCAAGGTGTTTATAGTGATCCTATGTTTCAATTTAGAAATATGGCAGGTGACACAAAAATTCAACTGCATACAAAAGGTTCTACGTATTTTAATAGCGGTAATGTAGGAATAGGGACTAAGAATCCTTACTTACCTTTAGAGATTTATTCAGAAGAATTTAATCACTTAAGATTGAATAGATCAAATACAGCTGCAATAGATCTTAAAATGGGCTCTGGTCATCACTTAGTTTTCCAAGGAGTTTATGACGACCCATATTTCCATTTTAGGAACGTTGCGGGAGATACAAAAATTCAATTGCATACAAATGGTAATACTTATTTTAATAGTGGAAATGTTGGGATTGGATCGGGTGATCCAAAAGAAAAATTAGAAGTAGAAGGTACTGGTAGATTTGTTACGACAAATACTGGATTGAATTATCTTATAAAAATTGGTAGTAATACTCACCACAAAGGTAATGCGGCAGGAATAGGCTTTGACCCAGAAGGCTACAACGATGCTTACTTAAACCGAATTAAAACTGCAATTGTTGTAGAAGGAGACGGAAGTGGATGGAGTCGAGGTAATTTGCATATTTTACAAGCTAACAATTCAGAAAATATCCCAGCCACATTGTCTGATGCGGTTTTTACAATTGATAGATATGGAAAAGTTGGTATTGGAACAACTACCCCTAAAAACAAACTCTCAGTAAATGGGACTATCTGGGCTAAGGAAGTAAAAGTTACACTTGCCGACGCAGCTGATTGGGTGTTTGAAGATGATTACAAGTTGAGATCCCTGAATGAAGTTGAGACTTTCGTAAAAGACAATAAGCATTTGCCAGATGTTCCTTCTGCTGATGAATTTCGTGAGAATGATATGAATATTGCGAAGATGAATAATGTTTTACTTCAAAAAGTAGAAGAGTTGACATTATATCTAATCGAACAAAACAAATTGAATCAGGCTCAACAACAAAAAATAGAAGAGTTGGAAAAAAAGTTAAATTCCCTGGAAAAGAAATAAATAGTCATATTTCTATAAGATAGATTGGAGCCTCTCTTATCAGCGCTGCTTATAAGCAGCGCTGGCACCTATGTCAATTGCAGTGCCAAACCACGCTTCCTTTAACAAGACCTCCAACTTAAAACTGACCAGTTATTATTACCCCTTCCATTTCTAAATAAAAATCCAAACACAGCTCAACTCTTCACCCCCAAACTCAAAACCAGAAACTCATCCCCACAACCCAAACTCTTAAACTCAAACTCTTAAACTCAAATCTCAAAACATATTTCTCTAAGTATTTAATCGTATCTTCGCGGCAGAAATCAATAGAAATATGACACATAAAGCAGGCTTTGTAAATATTGTAGGTAATCCAAATGTTGGTAAGTCCACCTTATCGAACGAATTGGTTGGCGAGCGATTGTCAATTATTACGTCGAAAGCACAAACCACCCGTCACCGTATATTTGGCATTGTTAATAAACCCGAATACCAAATTGTATTTTCGGATACACCCGGTGTGTTAAAGCCTAATTACAAACTGCAGGAGTCAATGCTTAAATTCTCCAAATCGGCTTTAACAGATGCAGATGTTATTCTTTATGTAACTGATACATTTGAAAAACCTGATAAGAACGATGATTTCCTAAGTTCTGTTCAGAAAACCAATATTCCGGTTTTACTGGTTGTTAATAAGATCGACCTGATCGATCAGACTAAACTGGATGACATCATTGATTTCTGGAAAAAGCAATTACCCAATGCCGAAGTGTTTCCAATGTCAGCCTTGCACAAATTCAATGTACAAAACCTGTTTGACCGGATCATTGAGCTATTGCCTGACTCACCACCTTACTTTGATAAAGAAGCCATTACCGATAAGTCCGAGCGTTTTTTTGTAACAGAAATTATCCGTGAAAAGATATTGGTTCAGTACAAAAAGGAGATCCCCTATTCAGTAGAGGTGGAAGTTGAAGAATTTAAAGAGCAGAAAGAGCGCATCGATATTCGTGCCGTTATTCATGTAGCACGCGAATCACAAAAAGGCATTATCATTGGTCATAAAGGAGTAAAGTTGAAATGGGTAGGTATTGAAGCCCGTAAAGACCTGGAAGGTTTCTTTAAAAAGAAGGTGAACCTAACCACCTATGTAAAGGTAAGTAAAGACTGGCGCGATAAAGACAACTTCTTACGCGGCCACGGCTACGAACTTAAATAGTAAAATCATCTGGCTTTAAATAAAGATTGGTGTAAAGCAGGAGTTTAACTACCTTTGCAGCCCCGAAAACAAAAAGAATAGTCATCATGGGAAATATAGTTGCAATAGTTGGCCGTCCCAATGTAGGTAAGTCAACGCTTTTTAACCGATTAACAGGTACACGTCAGGCCATTGTGAATGAAGAGGCAGGTGTCACCCGTGACCGCCTTTATGGCAAAGCTTTTTGGAATGGGATTGATTTTTCAGTGATCGATACTGGTGGCTATGCTACTAACTCTGATGATATTTTCGAAGAAGCCATACGCCGTCAGGTGCTAATTGCCATCGAAGAGGCAGATATTGTTGTTTTTGTGGTAGATGTTACTACTGGCATCACCGATTATGACGAGGGTGTTGCAGATATCCTTCGCCGTTCTCAAAAGCAGGTACTAACAGTGGTTAACAAGGTGGATAACAATGAACGGATAACTGAGTCCAGTTACTTTTATGCTTTAGGATTGGAACACCTCTACCCTATTTCTGCTATTAACGGTGCAGGTACCGGAGATTTTCTGGATAAACTGGTATCAATGTTCCCTAAAGACGAAAACGAAGAAACACTTGACTTACCCAGGTTTACCATTGTGGGTCGTCCCAATGCGGGTAAATCATCCATCATTAATGCTTTTATTGGTGAAGACCGTAATATTGTTACTCCTATCTCGGGTACTACGCGTGATTCTATTTTTACACGTTATAATAAGTTTGGCCACGACTTTTACCTTGTGGATACAGCCGGATTAAGGAAAAAGTCGAAGGTAAATGAAGATCTTGAGTTTTATTCGGTGATGCGTGCTGTTCGCGCCATTGAGAATTCAGATGTTTGTATGCTTATGATTGATGCTACACGTGGTTTCGAAGCACAGGATCAAAAGATATTCAACCTGATTCAGCGCAACAAAAAAGGAATTGTGGTTTTGGTTAATAAGTGGGATTTGATTGAAAAAGATACTCACACGGTTAAGAAATTCGAAACAATGGTTCGTGAAGCTATGGCACCATATTCCGATTTCCCGATTGTATTTACATCGGCCATCACCAAGCAGCGCATTCACAAGGCCATAGAAGAAGCTTTGCAGGTTTACGAGAATAAGGAAACCAAGATTACAACTTCTAAATTGAATGAGACTTTATTACCACTTATTGATAAGTTTCCTCCACCGTCAACAAAAGGTAAGTTCATTAAAATAAAGTATGTAACGCAGTTGCCAACACAATCACCAACCTTTGCATTCTTTTGCAACCTGCCGCAGTATATTAAAGATCCTTATAAGCGCTTTCTGGAAAATAAAATCAGGGAACATTGGAACTTTAACGGTGTTCAGGTCAATATCGTATTAAGAAAAAAATAAATTCAAAGAGCTAACGTTGGTAGCTCTTTTGTTTTAATTCTGCTCTATTTTGATTTCATTCATTTGAAAAGTTTTTATCTATATTTGCTTCTGGTTCGATGATATAGTTGAACCCAAAACAGATAAACAACTCAACCACTTGTCTTATACAGCATGACTATCAACCTCAATAAATACCTTACAACCCTATTTATAAGCTTAACTTTCTCTTCATTAACTATAGCCCAAAGAACACTAGGTGGTGCTGACAAGATGATGGGCTCCCAGCGTGGTGAAGAAGAAGGTCCTATATCAGATAATATTCCCCCGGATGTCCGCACCTGGCATCTGACTGATCACTTTACATTTAGCGACACTGTTGCTGTTGACACCATGTCTAATGGTTATCAGATATATAACCCGATATTCAGAGAGAGTATGGGGCAAAACTTTTTGGGAAATTTAGGTTCTCCCAATCAATCCTTAATCTTTGATGAGCACCAAATGCATTATGGGCATTTATTTTACAATTCCCTTTTAACATACATACCTCACCCTCATGAATTATATTTCTATAATACCAAAACCCCATACGTTAATCTGACTTATCATTTTGGATCACCTAAAAGAAGATCAGAAGAGTTTATCAGTGCACTTTATACGCAAAACATTAACAAAGCGACGAATGTAGGTATTCAATATCAGCTTAGCTCTTCAATCGGACAATACCAGTTCCAGAAGGCAGAAAATCAGAACTTCAAATTCTGGAGCAGCTATAATGGCGAACGCTATAATATGCATACAGCTTTTATTTATACTAAAATTGAAAATCAGGAAAATGGAGGTATAAATAATAACAATCCAAACATTGATCTGCAAGCATTAGATCCTTCAGATGTACCTATGAACTTTTCAGATGATGCCAGAAATGAAATTAACCACCTACAGTTCTTTTATAACCACTCGCTATCAATAGGAAATATAAATGTAAAAGGAAAAGATTCAACAATAACCGAACTACCTGTCAGCACCATTTATCATACCCTAAAATACGAACAGGGAGATCGATTATATAGCATTGATAATTTACCTACATATACCGATGTTGAGAACCCATTTTATGAGCATATTCATCGGGATTCTCTTCAGACCCGAGACAGTACATCATTTCAACACCTGACCAACACTTTTCAAATTAAATTCAACGAGGAAGCTAATTCTCTGCTTAAATTTGGACTTCGGGCATACATAACAAATGAAGTGATGTTGTATAAGTTTCCGGGACAAACCGACTGGAAATACGATGAAAATGGCAATGGTATTGCCCAATACCAAACAAGGGATACAACACTTATCAACACAGCTATTGGCGGACAAATATTTAAAAATCTGGGACAAAACTTCTGGTGGGATGCTGGAGCCAAATTGTATTTTCAGGGCTACAGGGCCGGTGATTCGGAGATAACAGGAAGCTTGAATTCTTTATTCAGGATCAGAAGAGATACTGCAGGCTTTTTTGCCAATGGCGGCATTTACTTAAGACAACCTGAATTATTCGAAAACCAATATTTCTCTAATCATCTGGAATGGCAGGAAGATTTTAACCAAACCAGAAGTATCCGGATTAATGGTGGGATACGTATACCTACGCGTCGATTGGAGTTAAGCGGTGGCATTAACCTGATTAATGAGCACATTTACTGGCAGGAGAATGGTCTTCCTTCGCAAACCAGTTCTGTTTTGCAGGTCATGAACTTCAGACTTAAAAAGCATTTTACTCTGGGACGTGTACACAGTATCTATGATGCAATACTGCAGTATACAAGTGACGAGAAGTATATACCAGTTCCTTTGTTTTCTATGTATAATTCAACGTATTATCAAAATACATTATTCCAGGTTTTACATTTTCAAATCGGTTTTGATTTAAGATATAACACAGAATATTACGCGCCAAAATATATGCCTGCAACAGGAATATTTGTCAATCAGCAAAACGAAAAGGTAGGCAATTATCCGTTTGTTGACGCCTTTGTAAACTTGCAGCTTAAACGTGCGCGGATCTATGTCAAATATGACCACGTAAATCAAGGATTCCCTAATGCTAATTACTATACCGCCTATCGTTATCCAGGTAATCCTAGAAACCTGAAATTTGGCGTTTCGTGGAATTTTTATGACTAGAAGGTAACTTAATATTACCGAAAACGGTACAAGACACTATCTTTGTTGCTGTTTTTAAACACGTTATTATGCGATCATTTGTCCTGATATACGTTTTGGCTATACTCGTGGTGGGGTGTCAACTAACTAATGAGAAAGTTAAATCACGCAAAGCCATCGATCATGTTTCTGTTGATCTGGATGACATTGTTAAAAGAGGAAAAATACGGGTTGTAACCGATTATAACTCCACCAACTACTTTGTCTACAAAGGCCGGCCATTAGGATATCAATTAGAGTTACTTCAGGCACTAAGCAATACATTGGGTCTAAAATTAGAGATTATCGTATCTAATGATGTTGAAAAAAACTTTAATAAACTACTAACAGGAGAAGTTGATTTAATTGCCATGAACCTGACCATAACCAGGGACAGGAGTCATGAAGTTACTTTTACTGAGCCTCATTGTATCACCCATCAGGTTTTGGTGCAACAAAAGCCTGAGAATAAACACGCCTCACAACAACTGATTCGTAACCAACTGGACTTAGGTGGAAAAACAATATACGTACAGGAAAATTCGGCTTATGTTACCCGATTAAAAAGCCTTGGTAATGAAATTGGCGACAGCATTAACATTGTTGAAATACCAGATTATGAAGTTGAGCAACTGATAGCTCTTGTAGCCAATGGAGAGATTCCTTACACGGTTTGCGATGACAACCTTGCCCGGATTAACCTCAATTTTTATGACAATATTGATGTTGAAACAGCGGTCAGCTTTCCTCAAAAAATAGGCTGGGCAGTTCGTCCCAATGCTTCGGATTTAAAAGATGTTATTGATAATTGGTTAATCAATTTCAAGAAAACGAATCAATACAAACGCATCTATCGGAAGTATTTTATCAATAAGCGATCAACTCACTTGGTCAATTCAAGCTTTCATTCCATCAAAGGCGGCCGTGTTTCTGACTATGATGCGATCATTAAAGAAGAATGCGAAAAGCATAATCTGGATTGGCGATTGGTTGCTGCTCTTATCTACCAGGAATCGCGCTTTTTACCCGAAGTTGAAAGCTGGGCTGGTGCCGTTGGCCTAATGCAACTTATGCCTCAAACAGCAGAAACATTTGGAGTAAAAGAAATTAAGTCGCCGCAAGATAACATTCAGGGCGGGCTTAAATTTCTGATTTGGTTGGATGATCGGTTTAAAGAAAAAATTGAAGATCCTGATGAACGATTGAAGTTTGTATTAGCTTCATATAATGTCGGACCAGGGCACGTTGAAGATGCCATGCGTTTGGCAAAGAAAAACAATAAAAACCCACTTATATGGGATGATAATGTAGACTATTATCTTTTAAATAAATCAAAGCCGTCATTCTATAATGATCCGGTTGTGAAGTATGGTTATTGTCGTGGAGAAGAACCTTTTCACTATGTTAACGACATTCTGGAGCGTTACACCCACTATAAGAATGTGATAAATGATCGGTAAAAAGCTCTGATGTTTTTATGAGTGAAAGAAACTCGCTCAGCATCATGGCTGTTGCTCCCCAAACAATGTAGTCATCAATTTTATAAAAAGGTGCGTCAACATGAATACCATTGATTTCTCGTTTAAAGAACTGTACCGTTGAAGGTAACAGTAATTTAACAACGGGAACTTCAATGATGGAATCCACCTCTCTCAAATCAGGTACAAAATCGGGCTGATGCATAGTGACACAAACCTGCGGATAGACAAGAAAGTTAGAATTAGGAATATATAAGGAACTAAGCTGAGTTATAAATTCCACGTCTGAAGGCTGAATTCCGATTTCTTCCTGCGCCTCCCGCAGAGCAGTGTTTAAAAGTGTACGGTCTTCTTCTTCATATTTACCTCCGGGAAAACTTACCTGCCCACTATGAGCTCCATCGTATTGGGTCCGCTGAATTAACGGTATATACCATTCATTGTTTTTCTTATACAATAGGATTAGTACACTACTGGTGCGCGCTTTAGTATGATCGTACTTTATTTTTCCAGTGTGCCGCACAGAGGGAGACATTAGCTTTTGTGCTTTAAATCCGGGAAGTGGTTTAGTAAGTGCTCTGGTCAATAATTCAATCTCCTTCTTCATACACTTTTCTTTACAATGTAACTGGTATAATCAATAGTTTGTTCTCTTTTAAATTAATTAATTGTGATGATTATTCCAAGTGTACGTTCTCAAAATTCAGAGCATAAAAAAGACCGGGCGTTCCCGGCCATTTGTCCCATTTATTAACTTAAACCTTAATTAAGTATTTGTCCGGGTTAAATCAACAACCGTACCACCTTTTGTAAATGGATGTATTTTTTTTATAAAAACTAGCACAAGTCCCATATATCACTACATTACAAGCCTTTATAAAACAAACATCTTCACCATAAGAATCTACTAAATTTCTATGCTAAAGTTAAATCTTAGATTGTTGTTCGAAAACGAACAGTTCCTGTCACATAACGGACAAAGACAATTAACCTGAATTCTACGTGAAATTTTGGATTCAGGTTAATTAAATCGAATGGCTTTAACCGGAAGAATCCGAGACACCAGATAGGTAGGCCCAAGCATCATGCTCATTGTCACAACCAGCACTCCCGCATTAAGGAGAATGAGGTGCAAAGGGTTTAGATGAATAGGTACTGTTGATAAATAGTAGTTGGCAGGGTCCAGCTTAAACAAGTGTGTATACTTCTGTAATAGACAAAGTGCTATCCCAATTGCATTTCCCCATAATAATCCACGCCCAATTATAAAACCCGACAAATAGATAAATACCTTACGCAAATTCCAATCTTCTGCACCAATGGCCTTCATGATGCCAATCATATTGGTACGCTCAAGTATAAGAATTAATAAACCTGAGATCATATTAAAACTAGCCACCAAAACAATTAACACTAAAATGACATAGACATTTGTATCCAAAATACTGAGCCATCCGAATATTTGTGGCTGTAGCTGTTCAATGGTTCTGTTTCGAAGCATGCTGCCATCCGCCTCTACCTTGGCGCTTGTCAGATAATAGACTTCCTCGTTGACCTGATGCATCAAGTCAAAATTATCTACCCCTATTTCGTAACCAGATACTTGCCCTTCTTCCCATCCATTTAGTCTTTGAATATGCTTAATATCCACAAAGGCAAACAGTTTGTCGTACTCTGGAAAATGTGAATTATACAAACCAACAATTTTAAACTGTCTCTGCCGGATGTTATCCTGCACAAAGTACATGCGCAGTTTATCACCAACAGTAACATTCAATAAGTTGGCCAGCTCAGTTGAAAGCAACAGTTCATCCGTTCGTGCAGAATCCTTAATTTCAGGTAATCGCCCTTCAGTTAAAATGGATTGAACAAAGCTCCAGTTATACTCCTCGCCCACACCTTTCAGCACAACACCCTGAATAGCATCTTTGGCTTTGATAATACCCGGTTTAGTAGCAAAGCGTTGAAGATAAGATACACCTTCAACAGTATTAATGGATGCTTCCAATGTCTTATCTGTAGAAATTGGATTTGTTTCAGGTGAGTAGTTGTAGTCATAACTCATTACCTGTATATGCGATGCAAATCCAGATATCTTCTCTCGGATTTCACCCTTAAAACCAAAACCGATGGCCAATGATAAGATCATCACCACCATTCCCAAAACAATACCTAAAGTAGCGACCTTGATAACCGGACCAGCCAGTTTCTTACCTACAAGTCCGCCTGAAGCAATCTTCCTTGCTATAAAAAGTTCAATATTCAATGCGTATGGTTTTGTACAAAGGTAGAAAAAGAGTCGAAAGTTTAACCCGCAATATGCTGAGGTTTTAAATATACAACGGGTGATAAACAGACTATGCCTGTCAATCACCCGTTATACTTGCCACAAAAGCTTGTGACTAATACCTTATATCTAATTTGTCCGCCCAGGATAGGCCTTCAGAGCCGCTTCCAGAGTTTCAATTGCGTTAGCTAAATCTTCTTTATTCAGAACGTAAGCAATACGCACTTCATTTGTACCAGCTCCTTCTGTACTATAAAATCCTGATGCAGGTGCCATCATTACTGTTTGTCCTTTGTGTGCAAAATCACTTAATATCCACTGGCAAAATTTGTCAGAGTCATCAATCGGTAATTTAGCCACAGTATAAAAAGCACCTTTTGGCATTGGCGTATACACACCTTCAATTTTATTCAATCCTTCAACAAGGAAATTACGACGATCAATGTATTCATTATAAACTTCGTCAAAGTATTCCTGAGGTGTATCTAATGATGCTTCCGCAGCAATCTGTCCAAATCCCGGAGGACTCAAACGCGCCTGACCAAACTTCAAGGCAGTTTCTATAATTTCCTTATTCTTCGTAACCAATGCACCAATTCGAACACCGCACTCACTATAACGCTTCGATACAGAATCAAACATTACTACATTATTCTCAATCCCATCCAGATGCATTGCTGAGATATGCTTTTCACCATCGTAGCAAAACTCACGATAAACCTCATCAGAGAATAAATACAAATCGTTTTTCAAAACGATCTGCTTTAATTGATCCATTTCCTCCTGTGAATAAAGATAACCAGTAGGATTATTAGGGTTGCAGATAACAATTGCCTTTGTATTTGGCGTAATCATCTTCTCAAACTCTTCAATAGCCGGTAAAGCAAACCCGTCCTCAATACTTGAACGAATTGGCTTAACAACTATACCTGCCGAAACAGCAAAACCATTATAGTTGGCATAAAATGGTTCCGGAATAATAATTTCATCACCCGGGTTCAGGCAGGTTAGAAAAGCAAATGTAATTGCTTCAGAGCCACCAGCCGTAACCAATATTTCATTCTCATCAACATTAATGTCAATGCCTTGGTACATCTTAGCCAGCTTCTGACGGTAACTTACAATACCAGCTGAATGACTGTATTCAACCACTTTCATATCAATATTACGAATAGCATCTAAAGCTACTTCGGGAGTTTTAATATCAGGCTGACCAATATTCAAGTGATACACCTTTGTTCCTTTTGCTTTTGCCGCCTCGGCGAAAGGCACCAACTTACGGATTGGAGAAGCCGGCATTTGTTGTCCTCTGTCAGAAATACTAGGCATTACTATACATTTTAAAGCGATTCTACTTAAGCTTAACTGTTGGCAAATTTAGATTATAAATTGATATAAAATTCATGATTTTCAACAGTTTTTTCTCCATGATTCATGAGGAATTCAATTAAGTTTTCTTCATCTCGTCAGAAACTCTATTTTTGTCATTAAAATTCAAGTCTGCATGCACAAAAAATCATTCACAATCGTTTTGTTCACCTTGATAAGCCTATCTTCACTAGCCCAAATTGTTAGTATTGATAAACGACGTACGAAAAATCCCAACAAAGGATTTCAAGGCGATGTTAACCTGGGACTTAATTTTGTGCATACCACCAAGGACATGATTCAGATAATGTCACGATTTAAATTGCAGTATAACGACAACGACAATACGTATCTATTATCCTCTGATATTGGTTTTAGTAAGGTTGATGATGAACGGAATGTGAACAATGGCGGACTGATGTTTAAGTATAACTATTGGGTTCCCGAAAAGATAATTATTGCTGAGGCCTTTTACCAATATCAATACAATAGGATAAAGCAACTGAAACATCGACACGTAATGGGCGGTGGTCCGCGATTTAACATTGCTGATAAGGAGAAATTTTCACTCTTTTTGGTGGCCTATACTATTTATTTAAATGAATTATTTGAGACCAGTACATACGAACGACGCAAAAGCCTGGTTAAGTTTAGTTCGATGCTGTCAACTGATTGGAAAATATCTTCGAATGCATCTTTATCGCATAGCACCTATTACGAACCTGATTATTCCGATCCGGCTGACTTCAGAATCTGGAGCGAAACGCGATTCAATATGAAAATCACCAAGAAATTTTCATTTGCCCTCTACCTTCGTTTCGACTATGACAACCTGGTGCCACCAGATGTTGATCCACTATTTTACACAGTTAATAACTCATTCAGTCTTAAATTCTAAACTGTCAATTCCATTTTAAAGTTGAAATTGCTGTAACTATAATTGATAGTTATTCGCCTTATATTGAAAAAATATAAGATACGAAGTTGTGTGATCTTACATTTAGTTAATGTTTATTATATATTTACACAGCTTAAACCAATAATCTTAACACTAAACCTATGGGTAAAATCTATCTTATTGGCCTTTTATTGCTATTGCCAATTGTATCATTCTCGCAAGGCGTAAAAGGAACTGTCAACGATGAAGAAGGCAACTCTATCCCTTTCGCTACCATCTATTTAAAAGAAACCACGACCGGTACCACGACCAATGATCTGGGTGAATATGAAATTCAACTCCCCAACGGCCATTATACCATTATTTTTCAAGGCCTGGGATTTCAAAAATCAGAAGTAATCGTTGATGTAAAGGATCAATTCATCACCAATAACATCGTACTTAAAAAACAAGAATACCGAATAAAAGAAGTACGGGTTTATTCAGGAGGCGAAGATCCGGCTTATCCGATTATGCGCAAAGCGATTAGTCTTGCACCCTACTACCAACGACAAACAGAACAATACAAAGCGGAAGTATATCTGAAGGGAAGCTTATTGATGAAAAAGATTCCTAAGCTTATTCAGAAGATGATGGATAAGGATGAAGAGACACCGGATATTAAGGTTGGTGAAACCTATACTATGGAATCGATGAATGAAATCGAATTTACTGCTCCTGACAATTACAACCATACCGTTTTATCGTCACGCAGTACATTCCCCGATTCAAATGATCAAGATGTTATGGGTTATATCACCTACAGCTTTTACGAACCACATCAGGACATGGCTATCTCACCGCTGGCTCCCAATGCCTTTTCGCATTATAAATTTGTTTATGAAGGATTCTTCTATGAAGGCGATGTGGCTGTGAATAAAATCAAGGTTGTTCCCAAGAGAAAAAGTCAGCAAACTTACAGCGGTTATATCTACATTGTTGATAATTTATGGAACATCCACTCCATTGATGTCACCAATAATGCGTTTTTCGGAGAGATCAATATCAAGCAAGTATACGCTCCGGTGAAAGAGCGCTCGTGGTTACCAATCAGTCACCGTTTTATTGTAAAGGCTTCTATTTTTGGAGTTAAAGCAGATTTTCGTTACGCCGGATCTGTTAAGTACTCGGACATTAAACTTAATACCGGTTTGCCAGTGCCCAATGTATTGATGAAACAATATGCAGCTGAAGAAGCGGCAAAAAAAGCGGCTGAAGAACAAGCTCAGAAAGAACAGGAATTGACACGTCAGCAAAAGAAAATGGAAGAGTTGCTGGCCAAAGAAGAACTATCGAACCGGGAAATGATTAAACTTTCGAGACTAATCGAAAAAGAATCACGCAAAGAGGAAGTTGAAAACGAATCGTTAGAAATAAAGGACACCTATAAAATCACCCACAAGAAAGATAGTGCAAAACAAGATTCAAGCTATTGGGAGAGCATTCGGCCGATACCATTAACAAGTGATGAACTGAGAAGTTTTGAAGTGAAAGATTCCATCAAATTGGCAGAAATAAAGTCTGATACGATTAAAACGGAGAAGAAAAAGAAATCGGCCTTTAGTAAAATATCCGACGGCTTTTTATCAGGACACACCTTTTATGCTAACGATTCATCAACTCGCATCACCTATCATGGTTTAATTGGATTGGGACAAGTTGATTTTAATGCTGTGGATGGGTGGAGCTATCAGCAAAAACTCACCATCCGCCATAGTTTTGACTCATTACGTTCATTGAGAATTGAACCAATGGTGCAATATGCTTTTGCCCGTGAAAAGGTGATGTGGGATGTGAATTCCAGACTAAATTTGGCATCAAAAAGTAGAGCGAACATTTCCGTTTCTGGCGGGCAGCTAAGTAAAGATTTCAATAGTAAATATGGTATTGATCGGACTTTAAACATGTTTTCAGCTCTCTTCTTTAAAGACCATTACATGAAGTTGTATCAGAAAGATTATGCAGCTATTAATGGTTCATTTGATTTAATACACGGCATGCGCGTGCATTTGGCTGCCTCATATAGTTGGTATCAACAATTGGAGAATAATACCAATTGGTCAATTGTGGATAAGGACAAAGATTACGCTCCTAATATCCCACCAAACGACCAGTTATTGCAACATCACCTGGAGGATCAATCAGATATGTTTACTTCGGTTGAAGTAAGTTATACTCCTCGAATGAAGTATCGTATGCACAAGGGGCGAAAAATATTGTATGGTTCCAGGTACCCTACTTTTAAAGTCAACTATCAACGAGGTTTCAACAATGTATTTAATAGTGATTCGGACTATGAATTGATTCGAGGTGAGATCTCACAAAGAAAAGAATGGGGCATTTTCAATGCCTTTAACTGGCAAATAGGCGCTGGTTATTTTTCACGAAATGATCAAATGCACTTCTCTCGTTTTCAACACTTCAACACTTCTGAAATACCAATTAATTTCAAATCGTGGGAAAATGCATTTATGCTGTTAGATGATTATCGCTACAGCACCAATGAGTGGTATGCCAAAGCTCATGTTTCCTACACCACACCTTACCTGCTGTTGAAATTTTTACCTGTATTAAGTAATCGTTTATGGACCGAAAACTTATACACCAGTTACCTGACACAGCCCAATTATAAAAACTATGTGGAAGTTGGCTATAGCATGAATCAGATATTTCTGATTGGTAGTGCCGGTATATTTGCAGGTTTTGAAGATGGCAGTTATGCCCGTTGGGGATTTAGAGTAGGTATAAATATTCAATAGATTATGAGATGTAAAACATAAGATGTAAGACTGATTTACGAGGTGCTAAAAAAGGATCGCACCCTTATGAACCCTTGCTCCTAAAGATGCGATCCTATTATTATTCATAGCTATTAGATCAATCCCATAATGAGTGCAATAGATATCAGAACCAGAAAAACAGAAACCAATAGCTGAATACTTCGCATGGTTACTTTCTTCAGAAGTTTCTTTCCTAAAATAGCACCTGCGATTGCAGCCAATGTAGCTGAAATCAGTAAGAATAGATTTTCCTGCATATGTGCCGATGTGAAACGCGATGCATAAACTGTAAGTCGGGTGAAATCAACCATACTTGCAATAACAACTCCTGTTGCAATAAATGACTCTTTCGATAAACCACTTTTCATCAGAAAGGCTGTTCGTAATGCACCTTGAATGCCGGTGAGACCACCAAAAAATCCGCTTAAAACTCCACCAAGCATCAGTTTATCTTTACCAAATTGAACCTTTTGAGCAGATGGCAAAACTTCAATCACGGAGAAGCCAATCAAAAGCAAACCAATAATGAGCTTAACAGGTGATACTTCATACACATTACCCCACATTGAATACTGAAAAAGACTCGGTAAATCGCTTATTTTCATTAAAAGCCAGGCGCCTCCAAAAGCTGCAATAATAGCAGGAATACCAAAACGCAATAACACCTTTAAGTTTGTATTTCGGCCTACCAAAGTGATTTTGAACACATTGTTTGTGAAATGAACAACTCCGGTTAACGCAATAGCTATATCTATTGGGAAAAATAAAGCGAAAACAGGTGCTAATATTGTACCTAAGCCAAACCCTGAGAAAAACGTCAGGATGGCTGTTACAAAAGTGATTAATGAAATTATTAGAATGTCCATATTACTGTATTTTAAAATTATACAGCAAAATTAAAGGGCACTCAGGCATTTCTTATGGTAGAACTTAATGTAAAAATGGTATTATTGAAAATACTGCTCTCTATACTGTTTGGGCGTTTGATCAGTATGCTTCTTAAAGAATTTCACAAAGTTTGAATCATCAGTAAAATTCAGAAATTCTGCAATCTCAGCAACAGTATTATCGGTATGTAGAATATACCTCTTTGCTTCCAAAATAATTTGGTGATTAATAATTTCACTGGCACTATGACCAATCGCTTTACGACACACTTGGTTCAGGTTTTGTGGTGTA
>NZ_CEXQWX010000126.1:0-17877 GCF_982718395.1 Carboxylicivirga sp. | reverse complement strand
GATAAGTTTGACCAGACCTTGGTTATTGTTACGCATGATGAGAATTTTGCCAGCATTATTAAAATTGCCATTGAACACAATAAAACTGTACGCATCGGTGTTAATTGGGGGTCTCTCGACCAGGAATTACTCACCGATCTCATGGATAAAAACGGTGCAGATGGTTTTGTGTTGTTTAACCGTTTGTTCCAACCTGATATTGATGTTGAAAATGAACAACTACGCATTCCTTATAATCTAAGTAATAAAGGTGATAATCGCCTGTCTTTGCGTTTTGCAGGGTTGTTAGCCGGCAATCTCAACGGTAGCATATGCAGCAATACCGGTATTGTTGATGGCGAAGATGTCATTACCATGTTACTGGCTGGAGCAGATGCGGTGCAGATTGTAAGCACCGTTTATAAAAACGGAGTTATCCAGATTAGCAAGATGCTTGAGGAACTGAAAGCATGGATGAAGGCGAAAGGTTATGAGAGTATTACTGACTTTAAAGGTAAACTTTCAAAGAAAAATGTGGATGATCCACATGCTTATCGTCGGGCACAGTATGTTGATTATCTGATGAAAGCTAAAGAATATCTGAAGAAATATCCGGTCAGTTAAGCAATAATTCTTTAAAGAACTTACAAAATATGTCGTTTTGTTATCGGCATATTTTGTAAAATAAATATTCTCTAACGAACAATGTTATGGATTTCAGGATTACTACGAAAATTGTTTAGAATCCATTACAAGAATGTTCAGGAATTCGAAATGTAAAGTAAAATAAAGGTATTACTAATAAGTGTTATCAGAAAGTATTACATGTGACTGTAGAACACTGTGTTTAAATAAGCTAAGAATGTATAAATAAAAGAAATGTATACGGAAAAAAGTAATAAGGCGGATGTATGTATAGTTGGAGCAGGTTTGGTAGGAAGCTTGTTAGCTATTCTCCTTGCAGAGAGAGGTTTTTCAGTAGATCTTATTGAAAAAAGAAGCGATATGAGAATCGCTGATATTCCCGGAGGAAGAACCATTGCGATGTCAATTTCAAATAGAGGTTGGAAAGGATTACAAAAAGTTGGTCTTGATCAGGAAATTTTAAAAAACACAGTTGCTAAAAGTGCGAGAAAAGTCCATATGAGTAATGGCTCAACACAGAGGCAGGAATATGGACGAAACGGGCAATCCATTTACACAATTGACAGGAAATATTTAAACTCGAAATTGTTATCAAGAGCTGAACAAACAGGATTGGTAAACATCATTTTTGATACGGCATGTACCAAAGTTGATTATGATACTTGCGAAGTTGAGCTGTTAAATGCCCAGAATGGTTTAAGAACAACAAACAAATATCAAAAAATAATTGGTGCTGATGGAGTATTCTCTGTTATTGCTCAAGGAATGTTTGAAAACCAGGTGAATGGATATAATAGGTTTTCACCTGAATATGGATATAAAGAATTAGTTATTCCGCCTGATGAGAATCAAGATTACAAATTGGACCCCGGTGTGGTTCATGTTTGGCCAAGAGGGTCATTTAATTTAGTTGCTTTGCCTAATATAAATAAGTCATTTACATGTACATTGTTTTTGAAGTTTGAAGGTAAAACATCTTTAAGTAAGCTTGATACTCATGAGAAGGTAATTGAATTTTTTCATGAATATTTTTCTGACGTTGCTAAACTTATACCGGATTTAAGTGACCAGTTTATTCGAAATCCAATATCAAAGATCTATTCGCTAAAATGTAGCCCCTGGCATTACAAAAAACAGGTGTTGTTAATAGGAGACGCATCTCATGCAATTGCACCTTTTTTTGCTATGGGAATGAACGTGGGTTTTGAAGATTGTACTGTTTTTGACAATTTACTGGAAGAGTATAATAATGATTTGGATACTGTATTTGAAAGGTTTTCAAATGTAAGAGTAAAGGATACGGATGCAATTGCAGATATGTCTTTGAAGAATTTTACTTCCTTAGGAATAAGCAACGATAAAAACTACCACAAAAAATGGTTAATTAACCGTAAACTATGGGAGAAATTAAATGATGACTGGGTGCCATTATATCCAATGATTGCTTTTTCCAGTATTCCTTTTTCTGAAATTGCGATACGAAGTCAGCGGCAAAATGATTTATTAAGTGCGGTGTTCGAAAATGAAAATGTAGATGAAGTTAATGATCAATTGATTGATTATATCTGTGAAAAGTACCTGAAGAAATCAACCTTATAGACGACTTAAAAATCAGATGACCTTATAAAAAATAAGGCCTTTTAATAGTATTAATAAAGATGACTTGAGATAATTTGCATGATTATTTCAAGTCATTTTTGTTTTTTTAAGATGTTTGGGTTCACGAAACATTCCAAAAGGAATTACCTTTATATCCAAGATACCCGATTGGAAGATTAATCAAAGAGATTAAACCATAATTGAGGAATGTCTCAACTAAGTTTAAGAAATAAGTGACATGATTTGAGGTAGTGACTTTCCCAAATTTTTTGTTTATTTGTAAGGTTTTTGAAGTTTTGCTTAAAAACATCTTGAATTCATTGATAACTACTATTTTATAATAAATATTTAATAATCTAAGTATGAGCAATAAACGCGTTTATACCTTCGGTAACGGACAAGCTGAAGGTAAAGCTGATATGAGAAATTTGCTCGGAGGTAAAGGTGCCAACCTTGCTGAAATGAACCTTATCGGGGTTCCTGTTCCAGCTGGTTTTACAATTACAACCGAGGTGTGTACAGAGTACAATCAAAAAGGTAAAGAAGCTGTTGTTGAATTAATGAGAGCTGAAGTTGAAGCTGGTGTAGCAGCAACTGAAAAAGTAATGAATGCTAAGTTTGGTTCTACTGGTGAGGCTTTCCCATTGTTATTATCTGTTCGTTCAGGTGCTCGTGCTTCTATGCCAGGTATGATGAACACAGTTCTTAACCTTGGTATGAATGATGACGCAGTAAAAATTGTTGCTGAAAAATCAGGTAACGAGAAATTTGCTTACGATTCATATCGTCGTTTCATCCACATGTATGGTGACGTAGTAATGGGAGTTGAGGCTGAAGAAGGTCAGCACAACCCATTCGAAGTTGTTTTGGATGAATTAAAAGAAGCAAAAGGATATAAATTAGATACTGAATTAACAGTTGAAGACCTTAAAGCTTTGGTTGAAAGTTACAAAGCTGTTGTTCGTGAGCATGCAGGTGTTGATTTCCCGACTAACCCTTGGGATCAGCTTTGGGGTGCTGTTTGCGCAGTATTTGATTCATGGAATACTGAGCGTGCTATTCTTTACCGTCGTATGGAGCAGATTCCTGACGAGTGGGGTACAGCTGTAAACGTTCAGGCAATGGTATACGGTAACATGGGTGAAACATCTGCTACAGGTGTATGTTTCTCTCGTGATGCAGCAACTGGTGAAGACCTATTCAACGGTGAGTACTTAATCAATGCTCAGGGTGAAGATGTGGTAGCTGGTGTACGTACACCTCTTGAAATTACAAAAATTGGTTCTCAGCGTTGGGCAGAGCGCAACGGTACTTCTGAAGAAGCCCGTAAGGCTAACTTCCTTTCTATGGAAGAAGCAATGCCTGAGTTATACGCTGAGTTAAACGAAGTACAGCAGAAGTTAGAGGTTCACTATAGTGATATGCAGGATATGGAGTTTACTGTACAGGATGGTAAGCTTTGGATGTTGCAAACTCGTAATGGTAAGCGTACTGGTGCAGCTATGGTAAAAATGGCTGTAGATATGTTGGAAGAAGGACGTATCGACGAAAAAACTGCTATCCTACGTCAGGAGCCAAATAAATTAGATGAATTATTACACCCTGTATTTGATCAGGCTGCTTTAGATTCAGCTAAAGAATTGTCTAAAGGTTTGCCAGCTTCTCCGGGTGCTGCTACTGGTCAGATCGTATTCTCAGCTGAAGCTGCTGAACAGTGGGCTGCTGATGGCAAAAAAGTAATTTTGGTTCGTCGCGAGACTTCTCCGGAAGACTTGAAAGGTATGTACGCTGCTGAAGGTATCTTAACTGAGCGTGGTGGTATGACTTCTCACGCAGCTGTAGTAGCTCGTGGTATGGGCAAGTGTTGTATCTCATCTGCAGCTGGTTTATTGGTATCTGGTTCTTCAATGGCCATCAATGGTGTTGAATACAAAGAAGGTGACTTCATCTCATTGAACGGTACTACTGGTATTGTATACGAAGGTAAAGTAGCAACTATTACGCCTTCATTGGACGGTGACTTCGGTAAGATCATGGATTTAGCTGAAAAGAACACACGCATGTACGTTCGTACCAACGCCGATACGCCTGCTGATGCACAGACTGCTCGTGAGTTTGGTGCTAAAGGTATTGGTCTTTGTCGTACAGAGCACATGTTCTTCGAAGGTGACCGTATCTGGAAGATGCGTGAAATGATCCTTGCTGAGGACGTAGAAGGTCGTAAAGAAGCATTGAAGAAATTATTACCTATCCAGCGCGAAGATTTCCACGGAATCTTGAAAGCGATGGACGGATTTGGTGTAACTATTCGCTTACTCGATCCACCATTGCACGAGTTTACTCCAAACGATGCAGCTTCACAGAAAGAAATGGCTGAGAAGTTAGGTGTTGATGTGAAGGTTGTAGCTGAAAAAGTTGAGTCTTTACACGAATTCAACCCAATGTTAGGTCACCGTGGTTGTCGTTTAGGTAACACTTATCCTGAGATTACTGAGATGCAGGCACGCGCTATCATCGAAGCAGCTTGTGACTTGAAATTGGAAGGATTGAATCCTAAGCCTGAAATCATGGTTCCATTGATCGGTACTGTTAAGGAGTTGAAGATGCAGGAAGAAATCATTCGTGCTACAGCTGCTAAAGTATTCGAAGAAAAAGGAACTGAAGTTGACTACTTAGTAGGTACAATGATTGAGATTCCTCGCGCTGCATTAACTGCTGATGAGGTAGCTGAAGTAGCAGAATTCTTCTCATTCGGTACAAACGACTTAACGCAGATGACTTTCGGATACTCACGTGATGATGCAGGTAAATTCTTACCTATCTACATCGAGAAAGGTATCTTGAAGCAAGATCCATTCCAGGCACTTGACCAGACTGGTGTTGGACAGTTAGTGGAAACAGGATGTCAAAAAGGTCGTGCAACACGCTCTGATCTTAAGTTAGGTATCTGTGGTGAGCATGGTGGAGAGCCATCATCAGTTGAGTTCTGTCACAGAACAGGTTTGGATTACGTTTCATGTTCTCCTTTCCGTGTGCCGATTGCTCGCTTAGCTGCAGCTCAGGCAAACCTTCGTTAATCGAAAATAACGAATTGATATATAAAGAGCCGTTCCTTTGGGGCGGCTTTTTTATAAGAGATTATTGCCTGAAAGGCAAATACGTAACAGGATAGGTCGCAGGCCTATCGACAATAACAATATTGTTGTAGCACTGCAAGTGCGATACATACTTTAGTACGAATATTTCTTGTACCAACCTTGAATCAGGTATCTGTGGTGAGCGATGTGTCTATGTTGGGTGAGCCATCATCAGTTGAGTTCTGTCACCGCACAGGTCTGGATTACGTTTCATGTTCTCCATTCCGTGTGCCTATTGCTCGCTTAGCTGCTGCTCAGGCAAACCTTCGTTAATCGAAAATAACGAATTGATATATAAAGAGCCGTTCCTTTGGGAGCGGCTCTTTTTCTTTTAAGGCTAAAAACCAACAAAGATTTTAAGAACAAACAGCTAACAAATAGTATTTAATCGACTTAAGACATCCGGTTTGTAACTTCGACTTATAGGAAGATATTTCTCATTTATTTCCACCTCTTCATTAGTGTATGAAGTAATTTTATTGATGGCTACAATAATTGATCGATGAATACGAAGGAAATCATTTTGAGGCAGTTTGGCTTCAATATTTGTAATAGTTTCCCTGGTTATAACCTGTTTATTGGAAAGGTGAATTTTAATGTAATCGCTCAGGCTTTCAATGTATAGAATGTCAGGAAAATCGATTTTTATCATCTTGCGATCAGCACGAACAAAAATAAAATCATTGTTTTCCGTTTCAATTTTTTGAGGTGTAGGTTTGATGAAAGGTGCTGTCTCATCCTTATATTTTTGGAGTGCTTGTAGCAAACGATCAAAAGCAATTGGTTTCAGCAGATAATCAACTGCTTTCAGGTCGAACCCTTCGACGGCATATTCTCTGTAAGCGGTGGTAAAGATTATTTTAATATCTCGATTGATAGTTTTTGCAAAATCAAGGCCTGATATTTCCGGCATGTTGATATCCAGAAAAACTATATCTATGATATGCGAACTAAGCCAATGAAAAGCTTCCAGGGCATTTTTGCACATGCCCAACAAGTGAATGTTATCAATTTTTGCCAGATGCTCTGCTAATACTTCACGAGCAACCGGTTCATCATCAACAACGATGCAAGAGATCTTATCAGTCATTGGCTACAAGGTTTAAATTCAGCAACTTTAAGGTTATATGGTAACGATTCTGTTTCACTGTATTTGTAAGCATATAAGCATCTTTGTAATGAATGTCGAGGCGTTTTCGTATATTTTCAAGTCCGATACCAGTTTTGGTATGGTTTGCTTCATCCATTTTAAAAGAGTTATCAATCGAAAATATAAGCTGATTGTCGTTTATCTTAATCTTCACATTAATGGTAAGATATCCATCAATAATATTGCCGTGCTTAAATGCATTTTCAATAAATGGTATTAATAACATTGGTGCAATATTTATTGTCTTGTCGATGACATTAATTTGCATGTCAACTCGTAAACTATCTTTAAAACGAATTTTTTCCAATTCAATATATTCCTGTATGTGCAGAACTTCCTCTCGCAGACTTACCTGCGGTTGATTGATTTGGTATAGAATATAGTCGAGCAGGTTTGATAGCTTTAAAATAATCTCAGGCGTATGCTTAGATTGCTTTAGTGCAAAACCATAAATAGTATTGAGTGTATTAAAGAGAAAATGAGGATGAATTTGACGTTTAAGGTAGTTGAGCTCCTGCTCCTTTAACTGGAGTTGAGTTGCTAATATTTTATTCTCAAGTTCACGGTTTTTCGAATCAGTTCTGAAATTGTGATTAAGTACACTTATAAAACTGATAACACCAACAACAATATAAACAAGGATTAGAATGAATAAGAAGTTCTTGCTCATAGGTGGCATAATGGCCACATTAAATTTTAATAGAAAAATTAAGCAGGCATATAATGCCAATACAATTAAATAGGATGAAGTAACCAAAGTATAGAAACTATATATCGCAAATCGCCAGTACTGACGAGTAAGGAGATAACGCGGTATTAGATGTCGTTCAACAAAATACGTAACGCTCATCGTTAATGGAAGTAAACAGCTTGAGAACCAAGTGATATAAACAGAGTCATTTGAATTATAGCTGAAAAAATAATAAAAAAAGAACCATACTCCTGTCCAAAAGAGTAAATGGAGTCCTAATGTTTTTATCCTTTTGACAATTGACTGCGTCATTATCACAATATTACAGTTTTTTGCATGATAATATTAAAAAAATCGACGGATAACTGATTTACCATGCTTTTTTGCAGATAACTGATATTATTTCCAACTTACCGATGTTTTTCATCCGAATTCAATGATCATTTGTTCGTTGGTCGCAAATGAAAAGATGCCATGCTTAATGGGTTTACATTTGGTTCAGTATTAATCAAAACACGTTTGTTATGAGCGCTTTATTTGACAAGTTTAATGATGGTGGACCATTCTTTTCATATCCACTTATGATCCTGATGATTGTTGTAATTGTATTAATTGTTAAAGGATTTATCGACCAAAACAGCAATGGGAAAACAATCGCTTTAATTGCTTCCTTAAGTTGGTTTGCAGTTGCCTGGGGATTCCTGGGGCATACGGCCGGATTAATTATGGCTTTTGATAACGTGCAGGCTCAGGGAGAACTAACACCCAAACTCCTGGCCGAAGGGCTAAAAATGGCGATTTTGAATCCATTGTTCGCCGTGATTGTTTTTCTTATCGCTCGTTCCGGCATCCTGGCACTATTTTGGATGAAAAAGAAAGAAGCTTTTGATGATAAAGGGAATCTTAAGTGACATAATTTAGTATTGCAAAGAAAAAAGCGCGTCATATATAAGTCGCGCTTTAGTACTATCAATTAGCCATTCTCAATATCCCTTAACATCTTTTTTGCATCATCTCTCAATGACTTGTATTTTGTTTTCCAGTAAATTAATCCGCCTGTAACACCAACTAAAATGGCGCCACCAAAAAATGCATGTACAAAAATCGGGCTTGTAAAATTCGATGCAGAGAGGATAAAACCAATATACGCCAATACAACTCCGGGAATAACCAATAGTGTGCGTTTTGTAAAAGGGCTGTAGCGATTAACAGCTTGTTTTAGCATCAATAAAGTAGGAAGAGCATAATTCACTCCTTGATATTCCTTTTGATATTTCCTCAACAATAATCCAAAAGATAACATGGCCAGAAAAAAACAGGCATTACCAATCATATCTTCTTTGGTTCCATCGTCAAAATAATGTCTGACCATCATTACAAGGTAAAGAGGAGCCAATACCCAATACAGCCATTGTAGTCTCCTGCAAAGATTGGCATAATTTGAATCTTCCTTTTGCATTTTAGAAATAAGAGTATGCATATTTATATCTTCAGATTGATGTTCATTATTTTTCATAGCTGTATTTGTTTAAACGGGTTTTTAATTGAGCTTTAATGCGATGTATTTTCACCTTTACATTGGATTCAGAGATACCAATAACATCTGAAATCTCTTTCATCGAAAGTCCTTCAAGCATTAATGAAACCAGAGCTTTATCGATAACAGACAAGGTGTTTAGTTCAATTTTGAGGAGAATAAGCTGTTCTTCCTCTATTTGCTTTTGTTCAAGTTCATTGTCATTGATAACGAGGTGCAAATTTTCGGTATCAGCGTCTACCATCAATTTCATTTCCCGGAACGCTTTACCTGTATAACTCAATGCTGTGTTAACAGCTACCCGATATACCCAGGTATTAATAGATGCCTCTCCCCGGTAATGATCCAGGCATTTCCAAATGTTAATCAGAATTTCCTGATACATATCTTTTTGATCTGCAATGTTAGCATTGTAATAGCGGCATATGCGAAGTATTCGCTCCTTGTTTTCCACTACAATCTTGTTAAATCGTTCTTCTTTTTTCAACGTAGTTTCCAATTTAGTTCTATTAATTAGTACCTGTCTTGGTTGAATAGTTACAAAATAAACACACTTTTTTTTCTGAAATCAGATTTCGTCTTGTTACTGACAAAATTGGATTTCTATATCTTTGCCAAAAAAAGAAACAAGTGGGACGTATTTTAGCAATCGATTACGGACGAAAAAAGAGTGGAATAGCGGTTACCGATCCGATGAAAATTATAGCCAACGGATTAACAACCGTGCCATCGCATGAGCTTTATGACTTTTTGGTGAAATATATGAAAGAAGAGGAAGTAGAGCGCATTGTTATGGGATATCCGACGCAAACAAGCGGTGAAGTTTCTGAATCGATGAAATACATCGAACCATTTGTTAATCGTGTCAAAAAGAACTTTCCTGAATTACCTATAGAATGGGTGGATGAACGATTTACTTCAAAAATAGCATTTCAAGCTATGATTGATGGAGGTTTAAAAAAGAAAGCCCGTCAAAATAAAGCACTGATTGATAAAGTGAGTGCAACAATTATTCTTCAAACGTACCTTGAGCAAAACTCTATATGATTCTCCCAATTGCAGTTTATGGTCATCCGGTCCTAAGGCAAATAGCTCAGCCGATAACAAAAGATTACCCATCATTGGAACAGCTTATAAAAGATATGTGGGCTACCATGTATCGTACCGATGGTATTGGATTGGCAGCTCCACAGGTTGGACTATCTATCCGCCTGATTGTTATTGATCTCGACGTATTTAAAGATGAGTATCCCGAGCTGAAAGGATTTAAAAGGGTGTTTATCAATCCCCAAATAGAACTTCTGCCATCAAAGTCAGTCTCTTTTTCTGAGGGTTGTTTAAGCATACCGGGTATTCACAAAAAAGTGCGTCGACAGGATAAAATAAGAGTGCATTATCAAGATGAGGAATTTAACCCACATACTATCGATTTTGAAGGGTTTGCTTCAAGAGTAATCCAGCACGAATACGATCATTTGGAGGGTAAGCTATTTGTTGATTATTTAAATTTGTTGGATCGTTTATTAATTCAATATAAATTAAGATCTATTACTAACGGTAAAACGCAAGCTAGCTACAAAGTGATGTAGTTAAATAGGTAATTCATTATTGAAATCCTATAATTTTGGCCTTTTGTAATAGAAAACGAACCGTTAATAAAAAAAAATAGGTTCGCAGCAGGTAAATGCTAATTTTAAGAGTTTAAAATTTAACCAAATGTCTCGAACTTTAAATTGGCTATGCCTGCTCATCAGCATGTGCTTTGTTGCTTGTGTTCCACAAAAGAAAATAGTTTACCTGCAGGATGAAGCTCAAATAGCACATCTTCAGGAATTTAATAATGTAAAGTCGAAAGATACGATTAAGGCTTTCGACCAATTATATATTCAGGTAGGAAGTTTTGATGATGGCAGCATTAATTTTATGAGTAACGATGCCAATCGTTATGGGGGAGGACGCTCCGAAGCTGATTTAGCAATGGTTTCTTATTCCGTAGATGTTGATGGTAACATTGATCTACCAATAATTGGTAAATTTAGTGTTATAGGTTTAAAGGCTGATGAGGCTGCTGAGAAGATCAGGCAGGAATTGGAACTTTATCTTAATGCGCCTTCAGTGAAAGTTTCATTTGTCAATAAGAGTATCACTGTATTAGGTAGTGTCGATCGTCCCGGGCGTTATTTCTATGCAAGCGAGTATATTAATATTTTACAGGCTTTAGGTATGGCCGGCGATGTTACCGAGTATGGTAATCGAGAATATGCCGTTTTAGTTCGCGAAACCAATAATGTTGTTACTAAACAGCGAATTGATCTTACCTCAGTTAGTTTACTTGGATCAAATAGTTTTTATTTGCAACCCAACGATATTGTTTATATTGAACCACTTAAAAGACGTCATTGGGGATTTCAAACTTTCCCTTGGGCACTGATCTTATCTAGTATTACTACATTTATATTGATTGCTGATTACATAAAGGATTAAATATGGCACCAATTGATAACGGGAATGACCAATATTTAGATGTGAGGAAGTTAATCGCAGTATTAAAAAAGAACTGGTTTCTTTACATACTGTCAATAGTGTTTTTTATTGGGGTAACATTTGTATTGAGTAAGCTGATACCACCGGTTTATGAAGTTAAGTCGAGCATTTACATAAAAGAGAATACAGCCTTTGAAAGCAAAAAAGCCGTTGAATTTTTACAGAGCTTTCAATTGTTTGATCAAAAGCGGACTTTTCAAAATGAAATGTTGATTTTAAGGTCAACACCATTGTTACAAGAAACGGTAGAACAACTTAATTTGGAAATTGAATATTACCAGGAAGATGGCTTTGTAAAGAAAGAATTGTTTGGAAGGGAACCGTTTAATGTTGTGTACGATTCAAGTCATATTCAAGCCATTGATGTAGATTTTGAACTGGAATTTTTCAACGATGGAAAATTTCATATAAATGCTTTTAAGAAGGATGTTAAGTTGGTTGATTATAGCTCTGGTGATGTGACTCAGACCAATGCCAACCTGGAACTCGATGGAACTTTTTTTCAGTCGGATGTAGTTCAGAATCAATATGGCAGATTTCGGGTTTATTTAAATCCGCAGGTTGATTTGGATGATGTGGTTGGTAAATCGTTTACTTTCAAATTTAGAGATAAAAATACGATCGTCAAACAAGTTGCAGAACAGTTAAAAGTTCACCCGGAAAATGCGGAGGTCAGCATTGTTAAATTAACAATGAAAGATAACTCACCTCAGAAGGCACTTGCATTTATCAGAACCCTTACCAACCTATACCTTAAGAAGAATCTGGATAGAAAAAATCATTTCGCACAAAATACCATTGAATATATTAATTATCAGCTCGATGAAATTTCAGACTCTTTAAGTTATGCCGAAAACCAGTTGGAGTCATTTCGTGCAGGTAACCAGGTAATTAATATTACCAGTAAAGCGGGGCGAATATATGAACGCTTACAGCAATTGGAAATTGAAAAGGCGACACTGGATCGTCAATTAAAGTATTATCAATACCTGGATGAATTTTTTGAAGAGAACGATGATCTGGCTGATTTGGTTGTTCCATCATCAATGGGAATAACAGATCAAACACTGAATGAACTGATGCGTGACTTGATTGCTTTGGTTAATCAGCGTAATGAATTATTGGGAAAAAGGCAGCAAAAAAGTCCGTATTTGCGAAATCTGGAAGTGCAGATTGAAAGCTTAAAGCGCCCCATCATCGAGAATATTAACTTCTCAATAAGTACGCTTGAGAAAACCTTGGCAGATTTGGGAGTTCAAATCGGCAAAATGAAACGTAATGTTGAAGATTTGCCGAAAACAGAAAGGCAACTGATAGGTTTTGAGCGAAAATTCAAGTTGAATGATGCCATTTATACTTTCTTACTACAACGACGTGCTGAAGCTCAGATTGCCAAAGCTTCCAATTTACCGGAGCATGAAATTGTAGAGCCAGCGCAGGTGGTTCGGCGAGTATTCCCGAATACCAAAATAAATTATGGTGTCGCATTTATATTGTCATTAATTATTCCTTCATTTCTTATTCTGCTGGTTCGTTTTTTCGACGACCGTGTGAAAGGAGAAGATTCACTGGATGGCTTTAAAAATCTTGCGTTTCTTGGTGCCATCATAAAAAATAAGGCTAACCAGGATGATGTTGTTATCAGCGAACCAACTTCGGCCATTACTGAGACATTTAGGACGATACGTACTAATCTGTTTTATTACCTGAAAGGAGAAGAGCATAAGTCAATATTGGTAACTTCAAGTATAGCTGGAGAAGGTAAAAGTTTCGTGTCTCTTAACCTCGCCTTATCATTGGCTCAGCTGGATAAGAAAGTTGTTTTAGTGGGGTTTGATTTGCGTAAAAACAATCAATTCAAAGATATAATAACCAAACCGGAACAAGGGCTAACAGCCTTGTATGTTAATAATATTGGTATTGATGATTTACCTCAATCGACACAATATCCAAACATGGATATAATTGCTCCGGGTATTGTTCCTCCGAATCCAGCCGAATTAATTGGTAATGATATTACAAATGAGCTTTTTACCCGCCTGCGACAGAAATATGACTACATTGTTATTGACTCGTCTCCGGTTGGTGTAGTGAGCGATGCTTTATTATTGGCCGAACACTCCGACGTCAATGTGTTTGTTGTACGCGAAAATTACAGTCGACTGCCGATAGTGTCGTCAATTATGGATGAATTAAAAGGTAAAGAAATCGAAAAAGTAGGGTTGGTATTAAATGCCAGTCGTTTGGAAGGTAAGAAGTATCGTTACGAATACTACGATAAATATAATGCACTGACAAAATAGTTTTGTATGCCTGGTATTCGATCTAAATCAATTTGCTTTGTTATTCCTAATTATGTGACATTTACAACTGGTGGAGCTGAACTTCAGGTCTATTACTTAACAAAGGAGTTTTTAAAGCGGGGATGGCAAGTCGAACTGCTATATGGGAGAAAAAAAGAACAGAAAATAAAAAAGACAAGCCCTTATTTTGATGAACGTATTACTTATTTAACCTACCGTAAATATAAATTTCGGGCATTTGAGTTTTTAAGCGCTTTATGGAATCTGTTTAACACTAAGTCTGGTTACTATTATCAACGAACCGATTTTGCATTAACCGGCGCATGTGCATTACATTGTAAGTTTTATAATAGGCATATGACCTATGCTTTGGCGCAGGATCAGGATGCTCAAAGAAAAAAGTATATAAGCGAGTTACGCACATTTTCATATAGATCGAGACTAAAACGTTTGATTCGAAAAGTTGACTTTTCATTGGTTGATAAACTGATCGAATTTGGGAAACAATCAGCAAATCTGGTTGTGTGTCAGAATTATGAACAGCAACAACTTTTGAGGCAAAACTTTAACATATCAAGTATAATCATACCAAGCATTGCCTTGCAACCGCAAAACAATCAAAAAAAGGAGAACATTGTTCTTTGGGTTGGAAATATGCATCCTGTAAAGCAACCACAATTGTTCTTGGAGCTGGCAGATCGCTTTAGCAACCATCAAGAGTGGCGCTTTGTAATGATCGGCAGAATTGATAATGATATTCAAGGTTTGGAATCAACAAGAGTAGAAGTTCTTGGTGAATGTAGCTATGAAGAAACAGCGAATTGGTTTGCCAGAGCAAAAGTCTTTATTAATACCAGTGAAAAGGAAGGCATGCCAAATACCTTTTTACAATCATGGTACAATAAAGTATTGGTTTTGAGTCTTAACCTAAATCCTGACGGAGTGTTTGCAGATAATAGAAACGGATTTGTGTTCGATGGTAATTTGCAGAAATTAAGTGAGCATTTATCATCTATTATCAATACGGCGAAAATTGATGAAGAGGTATTAGATAGATCATATGACTATGTGAAGAGTAAACACGATCCGGATGAAGTGGTTGGTAACTTGTTAAAGCAAATGTTATGAAGGTACTGCATATAACAGGGAAGGATTATTTTGGTGCTGGACGCGCTGCGTATCGTTTGAATAAAGCTTTACAAGGCATAGGCGTTGATTCGATAATGTGGGTTGGTGATAAAAAATCGAGTGATGATTCTGTTATCCAAATTCAAAAAGGTTTTGTAAATAAATGGCTTAAAAAGCTGTATGTCAAGATCGAGAAAAAGCAGTTAAAAGTTAAGGAGCCATACGTTATGTTCTCCAATGGACAATGGGGAATAAAATTGTCCAGATTGGTGAAAGAATCAGGTGCAGATATTATTCATCTTCATTGGGTAAACAGAGGATTTATAGACTTCGCTGACCTGAAAAATATTGAAATACCAATTGTTGTCACAATGCATGATATGTGGCATTTCACTGGTGGATGTCATTATACAAGAGAATGTTTAAAATATATAGATACTTGTCATTCCTGTCCACAATTGATTGATTCAAATCGGGCAAATATATCTACCAATATTCAGAAGTATAAAAAAGATATTTACGAAAATATCTCTAATAGTACATTCATTGGTCCGAGTACATGGATGAAAGAGTGTGCCAAAAATAGCAAGTTGCTTCAAAATATGAAGGTGGTAAATATTCCCAATTGCATCGACCTGGAGCTGTTTAAAAATAACAATGAGCACATTGATGAACTGGACAAATGTGAAAAAAAGAAAATCCTAATAGCTGCAGTTGATGTTTTGTCTGATCTAAATAAGGGCTTTAGATATGTTTATGAGGCAATTAGAAGCTTACCTTCAGATGAATATGCTTTAGTAATTATCGGAAGTAATGGTTCAGAGCAATTCAACGATATTGATATGGAAGTATTTAATGCTGGATATATTGATAATGATAGGTTATTGATTAATTATCTGTCATCTGTAGATGTTGTGGTTGTGCCATCGAAGCAGGAGAATCTATCGAATATGATTGTCGAATCATTAGCGTGTGCAACGCCTGTAGTTTGTTTTCGTATTGGCGGAAATGATAACATGGTGGAACACAAGTTTAACGGTTATCTGGCTGAACCGTACGAATCAAATGACCTTGCTCGTGGTATTAGCTGGTGCACCGGGAATAAAGAACGTCTGTTGGAGCTGGGAATTAATGGGCGACAAAAAGTCGAAAAAACCTTTTCACCAGATAACGTAGCACAAGAACATTTGGAATTATATAAAGAAATGTTGGTAAAACAATGATTAACCTATCGCGCATAATAGATTATACTTTGGTTTATCTGCTGGTGGCATTCTCTGGTATACCATTCTTTTATCGTTCGCGTATAGAGGTGTTGATCGTTTGTTTGTTGATTCCGTTATCAGTTTTTGTTTATCGAAAACGAAAGATTGACAAAGCGATTATATATTATCTGCTGATAGCTTTAGCTGTTCAGCTAGGGCAAACACTAAAATTCTATGATTTACCACTAAAAACATTTATAGGCCTTCATATTAGAATTGCTTTCGCTTATTTGGTTATCAGGTCGGTTGGAGTGAAGCTGATAAATAATTACATACAAATACTGGTCATTTCAGTTATTATCAGCTTGTTCTTTTATTTGAGCTCTTATGTCTCTGCTTTCGAACAGGCCCTTATAAATATATCATCCTATTTCAAACACCCGTTTCTAAAAGAAGGATCTTACCGGATTCCTGACAATATTATTGTTTATACGATCAATACAATTGGAGAGGGTTTAGTTGCCATCAAACGGAATTCAGGCCCCTTTTGGGAACCTGCTGCTTTTGCCGGTTTTATAAGTATTGCTTTGTTATTTAATGTGATAAAAAATGGCACCTTATTTAATAAAACAAACAATTGGCTAATGATTGGTATGATTTCTACCTTCTCAACAACAGGACTTATTGTATTACTATTCATCATTATAGGCTTCTATCTTGTTCAGGGGAGTGCGTTCAAACGCCTTATAATGGTTCCGTTACTTATTCTTGCGGGTGCCTATTTATTTGTCAATGTAGGATTTCTTGGAGAAAAGGTGATCAGTAAGATGTCCTATACTAGTCAAACTTATAATACGCGTTTTAAGAGTGCAATGCTTGATTTTAATGACTTTTTCAGTAGTCCGTTTGTAGGAGTAGGGCGTTCGGATACAATGCGTTTTCAAGATAGCCAGGATGACAGGCAACGACATCGAAACAATGGTGTAACCGATTTTCTGGCAATATACGGTTTGCCAATATTTCTATTGTATTTTGCATTGTTATATCGTGGATTTCAAACATATTCAAATGTGTACGGTAGCAATAGGTTCTTTAGCTTGCTTGCATTAGGAACAGTGTTCTTAATTGGCTTCTCCGAAATATATTTTACCAAAGTGCTATTTATTGGATTGACAATGTTACCAATGCTTTATGGTCGATTAACAAGTGAGGAAAAGGAGGAGCTAATATGAATGTATTTATTGTAATAGCTGTTTTTAACCGTAAAGATCACACACTTAATTGTCTTCGACTATTGTCAGAACAAACCTACCAAGATTTTAAAGTTGTATTAGTCGATGATGGTTCAACAGACGGAACAAGTGATGAAGTGAAGCATTTATATCCCGAAACTTTGATTGTAAAAGGAAATGGTAACTGGTGGTGGAGTTATTCGATGAATCAGGGATTTAGAACAGCGCTGAATGAAAAAGCAGATGTCATAATAACTTTAAATGATGATACGACAATTGATACTAATTGGCTGGAGTCTTTGCTGAGCAGACATAAAAACAGTCCCGATGCAGTAATTGGCTGTTTGAATACCATTAAAAAAGAAGAGAAGTATGTCTTTTTCAGCGGTGTAAAAGATATTAAATGGTATGCTGCAAAAGAAGTAAAGTACCACCAGGCCTTTACCCGAATAAATCAATCGTTAACGGGTATACATTCAACGGTATGCTTAAATGGTAGGGGTACCTTAATTCCACGATTGGCTTTTGATAAAATAGGACTGTATGATGATAAACACTTTCCTCAATATGCAGCCGATTATGACTTTACTTTAAGGGCAGTGAAAAAAGGGATTGAGGTCAATATTGATTGGGAGAATGAAGTATCGTCGATAATTGAATCGACAGGAAAAGGCAGAACTTTCATAAAACAACCATTAGGTAGTTACCTTTCTTCATTTTTTAACCC